>NZ_JAEQCT010000059.1:29380-110234 GCF_020738205.1 Microcoleus sp. PH2017_24_DOB_U_A | reverse complement strand
GAAAAAAATGTGCCTCAAATTTTAAGACTGAGATGTGCGTATTTAAATAATGACATCAAGCTAGGTGTTTCTACTTAGTCAAAAAGTGGGATGCTCCCTACTACAATCGGGGGCTGGTGTTGTCGGCATTGGGAGATAAACCGGGGGCGATCGCCGATTATACTCAAGTCATCCGCTTGGATCGAAACTTTGCCGCGGCTTACAACAACCGAGGATTAGCGCTTTCGGACTTGGGCGATCAAAAAGGGGCGATCGACGATTTCAATCAGGCGCTGCAAATTAATCCCGGTCGCGCTAACACTTATTTTAACCGAGGATTGGCGCTATTTCGCATCAATAACGATCGCTCTGCCTTAGCTGATTACACTCAAGCAATTCAACTCAATCCCAGCTATGCTAAGGCTTATGCTAATCGAGGCATTACGTTGGTGAGAATGGGAGATAGGCCAGGGGCGATCGCAGATTTGCAGCAAGCGGCTCGTTTATTTAAGGCTCAAGGAATGAATGCGGATGCTCAAAAAGCATTAGATTTGATTGGGCAACTGCAAAGACAATAAACGTTACGATCTAATCATCGTACTTTAAGCAGAATGCTGCTAATTTGGTTGAATTTTGGCAATAACAAAAGGAGATTCTAGGTCGATCGACCAGTTTTCATCAATAACTTTGAGATTGGTATCTAAAATTAGAGTGAGTTCGCCAATTTCATCATCTTCCTCATCGTTAACTAAGTCCTTTTTGCTAGCAGATAGATCTGCTTTGAGTAAAATTTTCAGTTTAATCCAGTCAGAATTCGGGTGGTTGTTGGTGAGATTTGTGCCTATCGATCGACCGATTAGATCCGCACAGATTGGATGAATTAAAGCAATTTCTTCGTAAAATTTGTTATTGCTATCCCAGTAACCTCTTATTGTGTAATTGCAGGCTTCTAAATGTTGGGTGGCGATGCGATCTATATTAATAGGTGCTAAGAGTTTAGCAAGTTCATCCCAAATTTGGCGATCGGTCAAAGTTACTGCACTCATCAGCTTAATTCTCCGTTAATGACTTGTTTTGACACCAGGAAAGTGTAAAACTCCTTCAATAAACTTTCCATGATAGCGATAATCTCCACCCGATCCTAACACCTTAGATTTGAGATCGTATCCTTCTTGTTCCGAAGGAACAAGACCCATATTACCATCGGGCGGTACTCTACCATTTTGAATAGCTTTGAGATGTTTATTGGTTCCATCGTATCTTTGGCCGAGGCGGATTTGCTTTTTGCTAAAAGATACTAGCATATCAGCCAGCGTTTGATATACGATGTCAGGCTGAATGTCCGCCCAGTTATTGGGTAGAGATTCCATTCGGTTGTATGCGATCGGGATTATTTTATTATACTAGACAGCGATAGGGGATATTTAACCCGGATCTAGTATTACCTTTTCCCCTAAAACCTCACCGTCACCAAAATCACCCGCCGAGGCTGATTTTCCGCTTCAATAGTATACTCAACCCGCCCAAAACCTCTCGGCCCCGGTTCAACTAAATCATAGCGAGATGTCACCGTCCCGGCGGCTGTATCGTATTGAGCAAAAACAGCACCGGGATTCCTCCCAGCAGACGCATCGGCATCCCCTCCCCAAGAGCCCCAATCATCCAATCGCGATCGCGTTGGTAAGACAGAAGCGGCGATTTCTGGAGGTGTTAATCTTTGATCGGCTAAGACTCTTTGAGCATTATGAATAGCGCACATTGTCGGCCCAGAAATTTTGGCATCGCTATATTGATCTTCCCACTTTTGGACGAAGCCAAAGCCCACATTCGGGCCGACTCTATCCTGTCTTTGCCGCCCCCACAGCCGACTGGTATCTGATGCAAAATTAGAACCGCTGCCTGTTACGGCTAATTCGGTTCTTTGGCTGGTAAAATTACGGTTGACAAATTGTTTGTCTGCGGTGCGAATGGCGTTGGCGGCCGCTGGTTCTATTTTATTGCTAACATTACTATTGCCTTGTACGATCGGTGAGAGAACGCCGGGGATGGGTTGTGCTCCACAATGTTTTTGAATACCGTTGAAAACGCGATCGGCTGATAAGGCACTAATCGGAAATTCTAGGGAAAAAGCCTCGGCGGGTTTAGGGAAAAAGATGCCGGATGTTGCGGAAGCAGCAAAAGAAGCGCCACCCCAGATGACGATCCGATTAAATTGACGGCGACTGATGCTCATAGTTTATTTACTCCCTGGAGAGCTTGCCCCCGGCTCAAGTTGAGCTTTCATAAACCAGTAAGATTTATAGCAATTTGTGGCCCTCGCACAAAATACTTCTACTGCTAAACTTTTGCCATTGCTAACATTTACTAGCATTGTATGTACTTTACCTCGATCGCCAGTCCGAGAAGCTACTTGATTTCCGTCTACATAAACATCTATTCGTGCTGGTGGGGCATTCGATGTGTCAGGAATCGCAAACTCGAATCGGAGAGTAGCGGGGCCGCCAGGAAGCCGACAAGTCATAGTGGTATCAGGATCAATATATAAAACAGTAGTGTAAATTTGTCTGCCTACAGAAATATCTTGTTTGTCAGCACCCCACCTACCCGATCGCTTAACACATTGAAGGTCTTCCAAAGGAATGGGGCGTTGAGCCTGAGCCACTTGTGCGCCAAAAGTCCCTAACATCACACATAACATCCCAGCGAGAAACAAACCGCTGAGCCACCGATCGCGCTTCATATAAAATATCCTCTCAACACCTTAATCAATTAATATAAAGGATGAGCTGTGTAGGAAAAATCCTGACTTTAGATAGATGACAAAATCAAAAATGTCACGATTGTACGAAATGTCAGGTATAATGAATGGCGTAAACTCCAGCTTTTCCCGAATCTATGGATATTGCAGAAGTCTTGACACTGGCAGATCAGCTAATTTTTGCTAAGACGGGAAAGCATTTAGATTATGTGCAAGATGCTATTCTGCGGGGAACATTAGAAGACGCAACTTACACGCAAATTGCTCAAGAAGTTTACTCAAGTCCAAGTCATGTCAGAAATGTCGGATCGGACCTTTGGAAAACACTTTCTAAAGGATTGAAAAAAAATATTACTAAAAATAATTTTAGGGCTGTATTAGAAAAGGGTATAGTTTATAATTATCAATCAGCAATTGTTGAAAATATAAGAGGCGAGAGTATAACAGTTAATAATAAGGTTAATGTTTGTCCTGAAAAAGTGCGATCGCCCAAAACACCCCAAAACCCCGAACCAAAAGCAAAACAGCCCCGCATCGACTTAGGCGACGCACCCGAAATCTCCACATTTTTCGATCGCACATCCGAACTCACTACCCTGGAAAACTGGATTTTAAGTCGCACCCGTCTCATCACCATCCTCGGCTTATCCGGTATTGGCAAAACCGCCCTGACACTCCAACTAATCCCGCAAATTCAACACGAATTCGACTGCATCATCTGGCGAAGCCTCCACAACGCGCCACCCCTCGCATCACTTCAAACCGACATAATCCAATCCTGTAGGGGCGGTGCCCCCGTGCCCGCCCTCTCCGTGCCCGAAGAGATTAAGCCTCCGTCTCTTTCTCCCCCCCTTAGCAAGGGGGGGCTGGGGGGGGTAATCCACCATTTGCGATCGCACCGCTGTCTCATCGTCCTCGATGACGTACAAACAATCTTCAGCAGCCAACAACTCGCAGGAAACTATCAACCAGGCTATGAAAACTACGGCGCATTCTTCAAACAAATAGCAGAATCATGTCACAACAGTTGCATAATTTTGCTCAGTTGGGAAAAACCCAGAGAAATTGCAGCATTAGAAAGCCACCAGAAAAATTGTCAAACATTGCAACTCAATGGTTTAGGCGAATCAGCGCGAGAAATCTTCACAGAAAAAGGCTTAGCAGAATCAGAAAACTGGTCAAAATTGATCGACCTTTACCAAGGAAATCCCTTGTGGTTAAATACAATAGCCGCTGCAATTCAAGACTTATTCAACGGCAAAGTTTCTGAATTTTTATCCTATGATAGCCTAGTTTTAGGAGACTTAGAATATTTATTGCACCAACATTTTCAGCGTTTGTCCGACTCCGAAAAACAAGTAATGTCCTGGTTGGCAAATCAAAACAAAGCAGTCGAAATCTCAAAAAAGCCAGCCCTGCTGGAATTATCCCCTTCAGAATTCCTAAAAGCCGTGGAATCCTTGAGACGGAGGTTGTTAATCGAAAAAGTCCAAAAAGGATCTCGAACCCTGTTTGCAGTCCAACGGGCGATCGCAGAATACTTAAACAGTTGACAGTTGACAGTTGACAGTTGACAGTTGACCATTCGGCTACGCTCAGGGCAGGCAGTTGATAGTTGACAGTTGACAGCAAACAGTTGATAGCGAGGTTATAACTGTAAAACATCCAAACACATCAGCGTTAATCTGCGTTCATCAGCGGTTAAAAAATAAAAAAATCAATAACAACGATCGCCCTTCTACATAAAAGAGCGATCGCCTATTTTTGGGGAATGGCGATCTCTTCAAATCTATATTCAAGCAAACAGCAAATTTTCTACTAAAGTTTTAGGTTCTGGGAGAGATTTACCATCTACCTGATATTCTTCAACTAAAAGCTCTAATACCTCTACTGCATTCTGCAAAGCGGCTTCGTAGGTATCTCCATGAGTGTGGAACTGCTGAGATGGAAAATCAGGTAAGTGAACTAGATAGCAGTTATCTTCATCCGACCATTGAATAACAATTATATAAGGTAATTTCATGATTCAGGTTCCTCTTCTTCAATTGCTTTCAATATTCCAAGTTTTCGATTAACTTCTCTCTCTAAATACAGTTTCGCATCATCGCCATCATTGCCAGCAATGGTAATTGGTTCAGTAGGTAGTAAAGGATGAACCCATCTTGTATGGCTGCCTTTTGCCGAACGATAAGTAAACCCAGCTTTTAGCAGCAAGCTTTTGAGTTCTCGAATCTTTTTGGGCATAAACAGACATTAAAATTGTGGCTAGGCGACGAAAATACTTTAATCATATTCCAGAAAGTAGGGTTTGTCCAAACGTACCCTACTACATGAATTTGAAGTAGTTTCAGCGTTAATCCGCGTTCATCAGCGGTTAAAAAATAAAAAATCTAACTTTTCCCAAAACTTGTATCAAACATCCCCGTTTAGCCCTAAAATGAAAAAGACTGACTAGCCAACAATGCCCTATGTTTGAAGCACTTGCCGATCGACTCGAATCCACCTGGAAAAAACTGCGCGGACAAAATAAAATCTCCGAGAGCAACATCCAAGACGCGCTCAAAGAAGTCCGCCGCGCCCTCCTGGAAGCCGATGTCAACCTCCAAGTCGTCAAAAACTTCATTTCAGAAGTAGCGGCCAAAGCACAAGGCGCAGAAGTCGTCTCAGGCGTCCGTCCCGACCAACAATTCATCAAAATAGTCCACGACGAACTCGTCCGCGTCATGGGGGAAACCAACGTACCCCTCGCCACCGCCGACTCCGGGCCCACAGTCATCCTGATGGCCGGTTTGCAAGGAACCGGGAAAACCACAGCCACCGCCAAACTAGCGCTGCACCTCCGCAAGCAAAATCGTACCGCACTGCTAGTCGCCACCGACATTTATCGACCAGCGGCGATCGACCAATTGCTGACTCTCGGCAAACAAATCGACGTACCAGTATTTGAATTAGGTACAGATACCGACCCCGTAGAAATTGCCCGCCAAGGCATCGAACATGGCAAACAACTAGGCGTCGATACAATCATCGTCGATACAGCAGGCCGCCTGCAAATCGACCAAGACATGATGGCCGAATTGCTTCGCATCAAACAAACAGTACAACCCCACGAAACGCTGTTAGTTGTTGATGCCATGACCGGCCAAGAAGCAGCGAATTTAACCCGCACTTTTCACGACCAAATCGGCATTACCGGCGCCATCTTAACCAAATTAGACGGCGACAGTCGCGGCGGTGCAGCGCTATCAGTGCGGCAAATATCCGGCGCGCCAATTAAATTTGTCGGCGTTGGTGAAAAAGTGGAAGCATTGCAACCATTTTATCCCGATCGCATGGCATCGAGAATTCTTGGTATGGGCGATGTCTTGACGCTAGTCGAAAGAGCTCAAGAAGAATTCGACATCGCCGATGCCGAAAAAATGCAAGAGAAAATGCTCACGGCAAAGTTTGACTTTACCGACTTTCTCAAGCAAACCAGACTACTAAAAAATATGGGTTCCCTAGGCGGCATCATGAAAATGATTCCGGGGATGAACAAACTCACCGATGAACAAATGCGGCAGGGAGAAGTGCAATTAAAACGCACCGAAGCCATGATTAATTCCATGACAACTGAAGAACGCCGCAATCCCGAACTTTTAGCAAGTTCTCCATCCCGCCGCCGCCGCATCGGAAAAGGCGCAGGCTACGCAGAAAACGACGTAACAAAACTCGTTAGTGACTTCCAAAAAATGCGTACCATGATGCAGCAAATGAGTCAAGGTAACTTTACAGGAATGGGAGGATTGCCGGGAATGCCGGGAATGCCGGGAATGCAAGGAATGCAGGGAATGGGCGGCCAGAAGAAAAAGAAAAAAAACAAGCCTAAAAAAGGTT
Organism: Microcoleus sp. PH2017_24_DOB_U_A; assembly: GCF_020738205.1. NCBI lineage: Bacteria > Bacillati > Cyanobacteriota > Cyanophyceae > Oscillatoriales > Microcoleaceae > Microcoleus > Microcoleus sp. PH2017_24_DOB_U_A. The sequence continues at coordinate 103,621 of NZ_JAEQCT010000059.1, read as the reverse complement.
TTGGTCAGTTGTAAAAAATGGTTCGTAGTTAGGACTTCAGTCCTCTCTTTGATGCGGACTGAAGTCCTCACTACAAACCTATGGAAACCGTAGGGTGCGTCGCTATTGATAATTTGCACATCAGCTTGAAAAGCTCATAGCGACGCACCCTACACAATAGTTTTTTTGTTACCAATTTTTACCCAAAAAAGGCTGCAATTGAATATGGTACAAACATTTACTCAACCAGAAACCATATCTCTAGAAGTGCCGAATTCGATCGCCCTGCTTGTAAGTTGCGAGCAATTCGAGGCCCTAGCATTGGCAAATCCCGACTTAAGATTAGAAAGAACCACAGAAGGAGAATTAATAGTGAATCCACCCACCGGCGGAGAATCCAGCGAAAGGAATTTCAACATTACCGGGCAACTTGCTCGCTGGTGCGATGACAACGAGGATTTAGGATCGGGTTTTGACTCTTCGGGAGGATTCATCCTTCCTAACGGTGCTAACCGTTCTCCCGACGCTTCCTGGGTGAGTCGAGAACGCCTCGAAGCCTTGACACCCAAACAGCGAAAAGGCTTCGTTCCTCCACCCTCCAAACAAAGATGCGAGAATATATTGACAATGGTGCGAGATTGGGCTGGTTAATTGACCCGCAAAATCGGCGCGTAGAGATTTACCGACAACAAGCAGAAGTAGAAATATTAATTAATCCAACCGAGTTGTCGGGAGAGGATGTATTGCCAGGATTTGTGTTGAATTTAAGGCGAGTTTGGGGTTAAATTTACGGAGAAGTTGCTATGGTACAAACATTTACTCAACTAGAAACCATATCTCTAGAAGTGCCGAATTCGATCGCCCTAACCGTCACCGGCGACCAATTCGAGGCCTTAGTATTCGCAAATCCCGACTTGAGATTAGAAAGAACCGCACAAGGAGAATTAATAGTGAATCCACCCACAGGAGGCGAATCCAGTAGCCGCAACCTCAGCATCAGCGGGCAACTCGGCAACTGGTGCGAAACACACGAAGATTTAGGAGAAGGCTTTGACTCTTCGGGAGGATTCATCCTTCCTAACGGTGCAACCCGTTCTCCCGATGCTTCTTGGGTGAGTCGAGCTCGCTGGGAAGCACTAACTGCAAAAGAACGAAAAGGCTTCGTTCCTCCACCCTCCAAACAAAGATGCGAGAATATATTGACAATGGTGCGAGATTGGGCTGGTTAATTGACCCGCAAAATCGGCGCGTAGAGATTTACCGACAGCAAGCAGAAGTAGAAATATTGGCCAATCCAACCGAGTTATCGGGTGAAGACGTATTGCCGGGATTTGTGTTGAATTTAAGACGAGTTTGGCGTTAAATTTCCTGTACGCCCCCATACCAGAAGATGGCGCCCGAGTTCTGGCCCAGAGAGATATTTGGCTTTGTCAGGCCACGATAGATTTAGCTGTTACCTTACAGCTTTTGATGCGATGATTTTTAATGCCATTGGCCTCAAGTCCTAACTGCGAACCACGGACATCACGAGTTTTACAGAACTTTACGTAGCTTGAGAGCGATCGACCAACAATAAGCTTTAGACTTTTAAACAAATGTCGCTAATTCCAGAAATCCGGACTTTAATCTACCGTAAAAAAACATTATGTTTCCAACTCACCGCCCCCGCCGCCTCCGCAACCATCCCCAACTCCGCCGGATGGTACGCGAAAATATCTTGACAACCAGCGACTTAATTTACCCCCTATTTGCCGTACCAGGGGAAGCTTTTGCCAAAGAAGTCAGATCGATGCCCGGAGTTTACCAGCTATCGGTAGACAAAATCGTAGAAGAAGCAAAAGAAGTTTACGATCTCGGTATTCCCGCGATTATTTTATTCGGCATTCCCGCAGACAAAGATACAGACGCGACAGGTGCTTGGCACGATTGTGGCATCGTCCAAAAAGCGACGGCAGCAGTTAAAGCAGCCGTACCAGATTTAATTGTCATGGTCGATACTTGTCTGTGCGAATATACGAGTCACGGTCACTGTGGCTATTTGGAAGTCGGAGATTTAAGCGGCCGAGTTTTGAACGATCCGACGCTAGAATTGCTGAAAAAAACAGCCGTTGCTCAAGCTCAAGCTGGTGCAGATATTATTGCACCTTCGGGAATGATGGACGGTTTTGTGGGAGCAATTCGCGAAGGATTGGACTCGGCTGGATTTGAAGATCTTCCCATCATGTCCTACGCGGCAAAATACGCCTCAGCTTATTATGGCCCGTTTCGGGATGCGGCGGATTCGGCTCCGCAATTTGGCGATCGGCGCACCTATCAAATGGATCCAGGAAATGGCCGCGAAGCTCTCAAAGAAATTGCTCTGGACATTGCTGAAGGTGCGGATATGCTAATGGTTAAACCAGCTTTAGCGTACATGGACATTATCTGGCGCGTCAAGGAAGCCACTAATTTGCCAGTTGCTGCTTACAACGTTTCTGGAGAATACGCGATGGTGAAAGCCGCCGCCCTCAACGGTTGGATTGATGAAGAAAGAGTGGTGATGGAAACCTTGACAGGATTCAAGCGTGCTGGTACCGATTTGATTTTGACTTATCACGCTAAAGATGCCGCCCGCTGGCTGCAAAACTGAGACATTCGTGATGCCCGAATACCTTTGAACTCGGAATACCGGGCGGTTGAAACCGCGTCTATACAAACAAAACCCGCCTCCGCGGGTTGAAGACAAGGAGGTAAAAATTACGCGATCTTCTTTAGGAATACTGGGCGGTTGAAACCGCGTCTATACACACAAAACCCGCCTCCGCGGGTTGAAGACAAGGAGGTACAAATTACGCGATCTTCTTTAGTCCGCGGAGGCGGACTTCACTTGTCTAGAAGCGGTTTCAACCGCCGTCTAATCTTTATACAAAAAAGTATTAATAATTACGGAAATTAGTTGCGTTTTGTGTATAAATAAAAATAGTTTTGTAAATCGGGAATTCAATCATCGATCGTTCCCAAGCAAAATTAACTTTCACTCCTGCAAGACAGTAAAAGTAACACAGTTTAGATAAAACTTACAGGCACATTGAGCATGACATCAACGACTAGGGATTCCAGTCAGATTCAATTTTGCACAAGTCGCGATCGCGTTGACATAGTACAAATCCAAGAACTATTTAAAGCCGCCGCCTTTTGGGCGAGGGCGCGCAAGATAGAAGATTGGGAAATTGCGATCGCCAACAGCGAACCAGTTGTGACAGTTTGGGATGGCCCGCAGGCGATCGGCTTTGCCAGAGCCACCTCAGACGGCATCTATCGAGCCACCATCTGGGATGTCGCCATTCATCCAGATTACCAAGGTGCAGGACTCGGCCGCAAATTAGTGCAAACTGTCTTGAGTCACCCTCGGATGTGCCGAGTAGAGCGAGTTTACCTGATGACAACTTACAAACAAAGCTTCTACGAGCGCATCGGTTTTCAGCATAACGCCAGCACTACAATGGTACTTGAAAATCAGCTTTTAGAAGAGAATATCGAATTAGAAATTAGCAAAGGCGAATTGCTAACTGCTATTTGCTAAACCAGCACAAAAGTCCCACCCAAATCTATAAAATGTAGGTGCGCCGCAGCGCACCTTACTACTTATTAATTATTATCCACAATCAGCCACAAGACAGTCGTTTTCCTACAATTAATTGAGCGATAGTTATCTCAAATCCGTTAGGATCGGAATGATATAAACGGAGGACACGGCAGTGTCGTTTCCCTACCATCGATCGCGGTAGGGACACGGCACTGCCGTGTCCTCTATATTATTTCGGCAAAGCCGGAATGGATATTAATCAGTTACAAAGTCAGTTGCCGAACTTCCTCGATCACAAAGTTGCCAAAGGAATAGAACATTGAGTGCGGTTAAAATTGGACTCTTCCGACTCAGAAGGCACAGCCAAAACTTCCAACTTTCCCTTCATCAAAGTTAAAAGTGTCTGATTCATCAACAACCTCATGCCAGAAGAGACGTGAGAATTATCGCTGCTCTTAGTAGCATCCGACTCCAAATCATGCTTCAGCAAATCCCAAGATTCGCTCCAAGCACTAACCGAGCGCTGATCGTCCACCCAAATATGAACGCATCCAGATTCCGGCGAAGAATGTGCAGAAACAGAAATACTTCCCTCCTCCATCTGAGCAATAGCAGTATCTATCAAATTGACTAAAACTTGCCTAAACCTCGGCAAATCTGCCAATACATAAATGCCCGGATCGGGTGGCAATATCTCCAGACGAATGCTGCGATTAGCAGCTTGTAAGTAAGTTAAATCATCAATTTCATCAAAAACCTTAGCTAACTGAATCGGCTCAATATCCATCGTGTCAGTGCCGTGTTCAGTTTTAGCAACAGAGATAATTTCATCTATCAATTTCACCAGCTTGAGTGCTGCAACGTGAGCTTGTTCGACAAACTCTCGCTCCTCAGCAGGATCGTCGCACAAATCCGACAGAATTAATTGGAGCGTACCAATCATAGTGCTCAGGGGCGATCGCAACTCGTGAGAAGTTCGAGCCAAAAAGCCCGCCTTAAATAGACTCATCTCCGATGCCATCTGATAAGCCAATTGAGTTTGCTTCAGTTGATCGGAAAGGGCATCAAACTTCTCTAAATCATTTTCTTGAGGAGTTGGAGGCACATAGGGAGCAGGTTCTGGCTGTTGCGAGCTTTTTTGCTGCCTGCGCCAAATCAAACTGCTTCCGAAACCCAGTCCGAGTCCCATACCTAAATATATCAAGTCGCTCCAGCCGATCGGCGCCATATTACTTTGCCTAGGAGTTTAGCTTTTAGCATTCTAGCTCGATCGCGCCTTGTCGCAATATTTCCCAACCGCCACCAGTCCATTTAGCCACAGTCGAAGGCAAACTCGAAGCCGTCGGTGCGGTTGGCGCTGTTGCTAATTCAGTAGCAACTAATGTCAAAACTTCGGGAAACTGTGCCTCAATTTCTGCCACCGACTCTAGAGGCGCTTGGCCTGATAAATTAGCACTGGTAGTTGCCAAAGGGCCTGTCTGCCCTAAAATCTGGAGTGCAAGGGGAAAGTTAGGCACTCGTACTCCGATCGTAGTGCGATCGATCGCATTCATGGCAGCCGGCACCAGTGGCGAAGCCGGCAGCACCAAAGTTAACGCCCCAGGCCAATAGGATGCGGCCATTTGCTGCCACAAATTGAACTCTGCTGGACTCCCCTGCACGTAAGGCCACAAAGCCTCAGCCGATGCAGCCATCAAAATCAGCGGTTTGTCTTGACGGCGCCCTTTAGCTGCAAAAATCAACTCCGCGCGATCGGGCCGCGTCGCCAAAGCGGGTACAGTATCGGTAGGAAAGCTGACAATATAATCTCCTGAAATTGCCCCTTGAATCAAGGAGGCGATCGAAACTTGAGTCATCCGATTTTAGATTGTAGATTTTAGGTTTTAGATTTTAGATTTTGCATAAATCTTTGATTGATAAGTTAACCACAGATGTCAAGCAGATCAACACAGATCGACGCAGATAATTTCAAGATCGGAGAGCGAATAAATCCCATGCAAGTCTATTTTAGAATTGCAGCATATTTTTGGAATCTAAAGACGATAGGCTAAAGCAAAGCGATCGATTCCTGCCAAATCCGAAAATATCTGAACTTCACCGTAACTCCCGTGACTTTGTAGCATATCAGCCACCGCCGTTTCTTGTCCCGCCATCATCTCAACCAACCAAACTCCCCCAGATTCTAAATAATCGGGAGCCGTTTCTACCAAATGCCGGATGCAATCTAACCCGTCTAAACCGCCATCTAAAGCCAGGTGAGGTTCGTGCTTCAAAACTTCCGGTTGCAGAGTCAGCACCGTGCTGCTGGGAATGTAAGGCGGGTTAGACACCATGCCACTAACTTTACCCTTGAGAAATTCTAGCGGTTGCCACCACAAACCTTGATAAAAATTAATTCGCGATCCAAAGCCTAAATTTTCAGCATTCAGTCGAGCAACTGCCAAAGCTTCCGAACTGCAATCTACTGCATGAATCGTAGTATTTTTCAACGCACAAGCCAAGCCGATCGCGATCGCCCCGCTACCCGTTCCCAAATCCACCCAATCCGATGTTGGATTCACTGAATGGCTTTTCATAGCATCCACAGCCAAATCGATCAGCAATTCCGTTTCAGGACGAGGAATTAGCACCGCCGGCGTTACTTTCAGCGAAAAATCCCGCCAATGTGCAACTCCCGTTAAATACTGCACCGGCACCCGTTCCTGCAACCGTCGCTGCCAAAGTCGATCGAGTTCTGATACAGACAACTTTAATTGAACTTTTGGCAAATCTTTAAACGACTCCAAACGCAGAGCCAACTTATCCAAACCTGCCAGCTCTTGCAGCAGCCAGTCGAGTTCTACTTGGGGAATCTCAGAGGCGATCGCATCAATCTTAGCTTGATTCACCCACTGCCAAAGCTCTAAACCGGAAACAAACATAAGACTTTTTGGGAATGGGGAATGGGGAATGGGGAATGGGGAATGGGGAATTGGTAATTGGGAATTGGGAATTGGGAATTGGGAATTGGGAATTGGGAATTGGGAATTGGGAATTGGGAATTGGGAATTGGGAATTGGTAATTGGGAATTGGTAATTGGTAATTGGTAATTGGTAATTGGTAATTGGTAATTGGTAATTGGTAATTGGTAATTGGTAATTGGTAATTGATAAATAGTAGGTTGAGTCGAGAAATGCAACAATCCAACCTACCAACTTAGTCCCGAACGCAAAACCTAATTATGTAGCACATGAAACCAATTTTTGAGTATATCTTGTCTGTAACTAATGACTAATGACCAATGACTAATGACCAATGACCAATGACCAATGACTAATGACCAATGACCAATGACTAATGACCAATGACCAATGACTAATGACTAATGACTATTAGCGAGCCGGTCGAGCTGGAGCTGGAGATGGAGCCGATCGAGCTGGAGATGGAGCAGCCTGTGGATTTTGGCCAGCACCAGCCGGTTGGCGCGATCGCAGATATTCTAATGATTCCCGCGACGGAATCAAAATCATTTGGCTCAAAGACGGGTCATTTTCAGTACCCAAAGCTTCCAAAATCCTCTCCAAGTTCACTACCTCAATCTTAATTGTGGCAGTCACGTTCGGCTGCTGTTGCTTAAAACGCTCGACCATTTCCTGCAAGTCCTCCTTATTAAAAAACAGAGGAAGCTCTTCTTTATCGCCCCGTTGAATCGTCAAATAACCATTTTCCGGGCCACCTCTCGCCACAAACAGAGGTACACCGTTTAACTCGCTAACTTGTTGGCCAGTCTGCTGAAGTACAGTTTTCGCCGACTGTACCTGCTGCGCTGCCGGAATAAAAGCAAACAGCACCTGATCCGGCTTGCCTTTATTTTCTTGAGCCAACCGATAAATTTCCCCCAGTGACACGGGTGTCACACGCGCCGACGCCGCCAACTGAGGATTTCCCGTTTTCAGTTGATCGACAAAAGCTTGAGCATCTTTCTGGCTGATGAAAATTCTGGCTACCGAAGCATTACCAGTTTGACCCTGACCTTGCTTGGGAACAGAAGCAATGAAGAACGCACCCTGACCGTCTGTAATCGTAAATACCGGCACCGGGCGTAACTTTTCTACAATTTGTGGCACTGGCAATGCGAGTGCAGACATCTTGGCAATGGGCGAGGGGCCGAGCAGAGTGCAGCCCACAATCCCCAATATTGCGCCTAAACGAACTAATGATTTCATGTTTTTCCACTCCCGAGCGATCCTGAAACACATTAACGCAAAGACTGGCTCCTTGACACGATCGGCAAAAACTACCTCAATCGGTTGGCATTTTCAACAAATGTAAACCTCAGCCGCAGTTTGTGCTTGAATCTATTATTTAAAATTGTGCGATCGGGATGACAGGATTTGAACCTGCGACATCCTGCTCCCAAAGCAGGCGCGCTACCAAGCTGCGCTACATCCCGGTGTATTGGCTATCTCTTAACCATTAACGCAGAAAACCACCTGCTTGTCAAGCTTTTTTTTAATTTTAGCTTTCGATGCAGCTACGTCGAAGTTTTTTTAAGGTTGTGGGGCTTGACAAGCTGCGGGGATACATAAAAGCGTAACTGACCGCAGCCCACAGGCTTGTGAGGTGTTTGACAGCTTGAATATTGGATTTATTCAACAAATCAATGCTGACCTCCACCGGACGAGCTAATCTGGATACCAAAACATACCTTTAATGCCCTCTGGATCGGACATAAAGCCCAAATTTCGGTAAAAATCCACCACCTGAGGGTCAGCAAATAAGGTAATGTTGCTGATGTCTTCACTGCGGAGTTTTTTAATGATGTATTTCATCAGTGCCTTGCCCATGCCTTTACCCTGGTAATCAGGATGAACTACCACATCCCAAAGCGTGGCATTAAAAGCATGGTCTGAAGTCGCTCTGGCGAAACCGACCAGCCGTCGCTGGCTGCCCCGTATCTCCCACATAGAGACGACTAGGAAGCTGTGCACAATAGCTTTTTTGACTTTACGCAGGGGACGGCGGGACCAACCCACTGCATTACAAAGTTCTTCGAGTTCGTAGAGGTCAATGTCCCGATCGCAACTAAAAAAGATGCGAGCGTTGCCGCTGGCGGGTTTGCGAAACATTGGGGAAAGCGGATCGCCTAACCCAAGAGCCACATCTTCCTCAAATTCCGCTGTTTGGGGTACAGAGGCAGACTCAGAACTACTAAATAAGTTTTTCCAAAAACCCATGCAGGCGCGGTTAAGGTAGTAGAAGTTGGACGACGTGAAAGAGAGCCCGATAGATAAACCCACTCCGATCGGCGTGGGATGAACTGCGGGTAGCCTCTTGAGGAACAGTTTACGGTACACTCATCTTACGCCGAAAACAGGGATTTGTCGTCCAACATTGACTCTGTGCTTTTTTGCTTCTCGTCAAGTTTGGTAGAACTGTTCTCCTAGCCTGTGCCAGGACAACCCAGTGTTAAGGTAAAATTTGTTGCCCAACCAGGACAGAGGCATTTTAGGAATTGCTTCTTTTGAGTACCGCCGATCGCGTCGGAACTCATATACTTGGTGGAAAATGCTAATGGAATGGCACAACCGTGACATTCTAGTTAGATATTCCCAGACAGATTTGATTTTTGTTTTTAGTGAGGAGACGGGCGAAATTTAAGTCGAATCGTCAAATCGAAAATCCCATTGCCATAAGGCATGGGAGGACTAACTAAATAACAAATTTGCCGGACATTACGGGACAATCTGATACAATCAAACAAGAGTTGAGGAAAAAACTATTGTCAAGTACGTCCCACTCTCACCATCATTCATCCTTGGAGTCAACGAAAGAAATCTCCGATGTTGGGAACAAAGCCAGTGAAAAATCCAAAAGCTTCTTCCCCTATTGGAACGAATTTTCTCATGAGATGTCCGAATGGTTGTCGTTGCCCACAAAAACCGATTGGCAAGAAGAGGCTTTGACCAATGCCAATGGAACAGCGAGCAAAACTGGTGTAAACTCCTGGTACCGGGTAAAACAAACCTTAGTCCAGAACAAAAAATGCTTGAAGACGTGCTTGCAGTCCTCCACCGATCGAGTAGTAGATTGTACGGACGGCGACAGTATAAAACTCAAATCTCACAAGCTCAGGATTTATCCCAGTCAGGAATTAAATAAAGTCTGGCGTAAATGGCTAGCAGCCTGTCGTTATTGTTTCAACCAAGCAATAGCAATGCAGCGCAAAAAGCCCTTAAGTAAGTTGCAGTTGCGTAACGAAGTTATGCGAGGCGATTTACCAGAATGGGTAAAAGAAACGCCTTGTCATATCAGACAGAATGCTATTTTTGATGCTCACCGAGCATTTAAGGCAAGTTCAGACGCCAAGTTCCGTAGCATCAGAGATTACTCTCAAACCATAAAGTTTAACGATTCAAACTTCAAAAAAGGCACTTGGTATCCTTCCTTAACCAAAGGATTAACCTATCATACTTCTGAGATAATTCCTGAGTGCGATCGAGGTACTCAGTTGGTATACTGCAAGGGTCGTTGGTTTGCAGTGTTTCCTCTGTCAGTTACCGCAGAGCCTACGGACGCAACAGGAATTATTGCATTAGATCCCGGCGTAAGAACATTTATGACCGGGTTTGATGGCAATAAATTCCTTGAGTTTGGAGGTGGTGACATGGGGCGAATAGCTCGTCTCTGTCAACACCTAGATAACCTAATGAGCCGAATGTCTCAAGCTACGAAACAGCGCCGAAAACGAATGAGACAAGCGGCTCACCGTATGAGAATACGCATTCGTAATTTAGTAGACGAATGCCAGAAACAAACCGCTTGCTATTTAACTAGCAACTATAGAGTCATATTTCTTCCGACTTTTGAGTCTTCCCAAATGGTCGCCAAAGCACGAAGAAAGATTCGTTCAAAAACTGCTAGAGCCATGTTGACATGGGCGCATTACAGATTCAAACAAACCATCAAACATCAGGCAAATGTTAGAAATGTCAATGTGATTGATGTCACTGAAGAATACACGTCTAAAACTTGTACCCATTGCGGTCACGTACATCAAAAGCTAGGTGGTTCTAAAGTGTTTACTTGTCCTGAATGTGGCTGTTCAATCCCACGAGATTACAATGGCGCTTTTGGTATATTACTGAAAGCTTTGCGGGATACCGCCTCTATCTCCTATGAGGGTGATAGTGCTCTCGTTACTTTGTCCGGTAATAGCCGGGCAAGTGTCGCGTAAATGTATCAGTCAATACCTAGTATATCTCCCGCACCTTCCCCTCAATTATGGCTTCGGGTTTAAAACCATCTACACTAGAACTTCTCAAGCGCTTTAACCGAGCGTTTCCACAGTTTTACGAGCAATTTGTCAGCAGCGAAATCCAACTGCAAAACCTCAAATTAGCTTACCAACTTTACAAAACTCGGCAAGCCGTCATCGAAATAAGAGCCGAAGGTAACAAAAGTGCCCTGCATTTTGCTTACCGGAACCAGTCTTTCCTACTGAGCGACATTTTCGGTGTGCTGGCTGCCTACGGGCTGACGATTCACAGTCTCAGTCTCTACGGTCAAATTTACCCGCCGATGCTGGTATTTATCAAATTGGTGGTATCTCGCGGTGGCAAGGTACTGGCAGATAAAACAGCCGAAAACGTCTGTAGGGCGGTTCGAGAGGCCTTGGCGGGGCATTTTGAGGTGGAAGAGATGTTGGCTGTGGAATTTAATTTAGACGCGGGTTTGGAGGATGTGGCTACTGAATTTTACGTCGATCCGGTTTTCCACTTGCCGGCTTTGCTGATTGAAGCAGACAACCAGCCTGGACTTTTTTACAAAGTTATGTATGCCATCTGGCAAGAGGATTTGTTGGTGGTAAATGCAAATTTATTGGTTTGGCGGGGGCGAACTCGCTTGATTCTCTACTTGTTGGGCCCCAATGAAAGTTTGATTCCTGAGTATCTGGGGCAGAAAATCGCTGAGGGGGTGCGACAAAGATTGTTGGGCGAGCGGTTTTAGGAATAGCGCCTGACGCTGGTGAAAGCCGGTTTATCACAACAACGTTTCGGAGCTATCAGATCGAGCTTAAGGACGTTCTTAATTCCTGAAACCCTTGATTTTATTACTTCTTTGTGATTTCTACTTCCGACTTCCATTTCTCTTGCGTTCAGAAACTGGGTTTTTGCTCAAAACCTGATATTCATCGAGAGAAAGTTAAACTGAGCCGATCGCCCGGAGTGTAACTGCCGATCCCTCTGTCTTGATTTCGCGATAGGATAAAATTATGGCAACCATCGACATCCTAGGGGTTCGGCACGCTTGCGATTTGACGGCTCCCACTCCAACTTCCCCGGTTCTGGTATTTGTCCACGGCTGGCTGTTAAGCCGCCGCTACTGGCAACCTCTGACCGATCGCTTGGCACCCAGCTATCAGTGCCTGACTTACGATTTGCGAGGGTTTGGCGATTCTCAATCCGACGGCGATGATAGTCGCGAGCGAGGAGAATCGCTAAGTTCCTACACTCCCGCAGCCTACGCTCGCGATTTGGAAATTTTACTCAAAAAACTGGATATTTCTAGTGCTTGGCTGGTGGGACACTCTCTCGGCGGTACGATCGCTCTTTGGGGAGCCAGCCAATTGTGCGATCGTATTAAAGGTGTTCTCTGTATTAATGCAGGCGGCGGCATCTATCTAAAGGAAGAATTCGAGCGATTTCGAGCCGTCGGCACACAGCTAGTAAAAATGCGTCCCCGCTGGCTGCCTCATTTGCCACTAGCAGATTTGGTGTTTGCCCGCGATTCTGTCGATCGCTCGATCGGGCGATCGTGGGGACGGCAGCGCTTGAGAGATTTCGTGGCAGCCCATCCAGATGCAGCTTTGGGGGCTTTGTTGGACTCCACCACAGAAGCCGAGATTCACCTGTTGCCGCAAATAGTGTCCCGACTCAAGCAGCCTGTGTATTTTATTGCCGGCACTAAAGACAAAATTATGGAACCAAAATACGTGCTGCATTTGGCTAGCTTTCACTGGATGTTCCAAGGTTGTGGCGAAAATGTGCTTCAGCTTCCCGATTGCGGCCATTTGGCAATGGTGGAACAGCCAGATGCAGTGGCTAGTTACCTACAAAATATTCTGAAAGAACACACTTAAAGGGCATGGGGCATGGGGCATGGGGCATGGGCCTTCCCAGGGCATGGGGCATGGGGCATTAGAACTTACCAATAACCAATAACCAATAACCAATAACCAATAACCAATAACCAATAACCAATAACCAATAACCAATAACCAGTAACAACTGACTTCTTCCTTAACCTAAAATCTGTTATGTTTAAGTAGATAAGTCTGTCCGATCGCCCTTTTCGGACAGAGCTTTTCAATGGCTTTCAACTCTAAAATCTTACTCTGCTTAAATATTATTTGTGCGCGTTAACCTCACCGATCGGCAACAACACATCCTTTGGGCAACGGTTCGCCACTACATAGCAACAGCGGAACCCGTTGGCTCAAAAGCTTTGGTTGACGAATACAACCTCAGCGTCAGCCCAGCTACCATTCGCAATGCGATGGGGACTCTTGAAAAAGCTGGACTGCTATATCAGCCCCACACTTCTGCCGGACGAGTCCCCTCTGACTCCGGCTACAGAATTTACGTAGACCAGTTGATTCAGCCATCTGATACGCTGGCCCGTAAGGTGGAACAGGTACTGGATCAACTCAATTGGTCGGATGGGCGCATGGATGGGGCACTCCGCGGCGCTGCTAAAATTCTGGCAACGATCAGCGGTTATATTGCCATGATTACCATACCGCAAACCAATATGGCTTGCTTGCGACACTTGCAACTGGTGCAGCTAGAGGCGGGTAAGGTGATGCTGATCGTGGTGACGGATGCCTACGAAACTCATTCGGTGTTAGTACAGTTGCCGAAGGGCGCAGAAGGTAATTGGCCTGATGTTGAAATTGTCGATCGCGAATTGCAGATTTTGTCAAATTTTTTGAACAGCAAGTTACGCGGGCGATCGCTCTCGGAACTCTCCGCTGTAGACTGGAGCGAGTTAGACCGGGACTTTGAACTGTACGCGGAGTGGATGGAAACCATGCTGGCTGCATTGAGCAGCCGTCAAAGCAATCCAACCTACACGCGGATTCTGATCGGCGGTTTGGCAGAAGCGCTGCGCTTGCCAGAGTTTTCGCAGTTGCAGCAAGTTCAAACCCTGGTGCAACTGCTCGAACAAGAACAGGAACTGCTTTGGCCTTTGATTTTTGAATCGCCTGATTTGGACTCGCCTGGGAAACGGGTAACGGTGCGTATTGGTTCAGAAAATTCGTTAGAACCAATTCGCGGCTGTACTCTGATTTCTTCGACTTACCGCCGGGGATCAATGCCAGTGGGTAGTGTTGGGGTTTTGGGACCGACGCGGATGGTTTACGAAAATGCGATCGCGGTGGTGGAAGCTGCGGCGGATTATTTGTCCGAAGCTATTGGCGGAAATCGAGTGAATTTTCCCGAAGGATAACATATTGTTATATTTACCATAATTTAGATAGCCCCAAGCCAGTTAGGCTTGGGGTTTAATTGTGTTTGCCGGATGTAGTGGCAACATTAAAAAAACCATTTTTTTGTCAATAAACAATGTTTGTAGGGGCGAAGCATGACCGCAGTGAATATAAGATTATAACTAATAACTTATATGCGGTCATGCTTCGCCCTCTTCAAAAACCAGATGCACCCATTTGCTTTCCCGCTCTTGCTGGGGCAAGAAACCAAAGCATCGTTCAATAGAGATTTTCGCAAACAACCCGGTTGCTGCTTCTACGAGTAACTCGGAAACTGGCAGGAGTTGCGGGCGATCGGGTTTGACACAGCCAGTGAACCCCGATCGCCCATTTACAGGAAGCGCTGGCGGAGCGCCAGTCGCTCGGTTGCTTTCAGCAAGCTAAGCAAGGAGTTTTGTCGGCACTATCCAGTTGGCGATCCCGCGCACTCCAGGATAGTGCCTGCGAGAAATGAATTGAAGACCCGGGATCTGCACTTCTATGGGCCCCCAAGGCAGCAAAATATCAAAATCTTAAGACATTTTAGAGAGTTCGTCAAAAAGATCTAAAAAAGATTAGTCTTGAGAGGAAAGCTATATTTCTTTTGGGAATAGCCCGGGTTAAACAATTGCCCACAAGTTGCAGCAATTTTGGCTTGAATGCCACTCCAGAAAAGATTGAAGCGCTGAGTTAAGATCGAAATTAAATTTAGGGAATTTTCTTTTACCATTCAATGAAATCGACCGATATAACTAAGAATACCTTTGCCATAACAACGCCTCTGTATTATGTCAATGATTTGCCTCACGTTGGCAGCGCTTACACGACTATGGCAGCCGATGCCCTAGCCAGATTTGAGCGGCTGCGGGGCAAATCAGTGTTGTTGGTTACCGGAACCGACGAACACGGGCAGAAAATTCAGCGCACGGCAAGCAGTTTGGGACGATCGCCCCAAGCTCACTGCGATTTAGTAGTTCCCGGGTTTGAGGCGCTGTGGGAGCAACTCTCTATCCATTACGATCGCTTTATCCGCACAACTTCGCGACGCCACGAGTACATTGTCAAAGAATTTTTCCAGCGCGTCTGGAACTCCGGCGATATCTACTTGAACCAGCAACAAGGCTGGTACTGCGTCTCCTGCGAAGAATTCAAAGATGAACGCGATTTGCTCCCCGGAAATCGCTGTTCCGTCCACACCAGCAAGGAAGTGGAGTGGCGCGACGAAGAAAATTACTTTTTCCGCCTGTCGCGCTATCAAGACCAACTGCTGGCATTGTACGCAGAACGTCCCAACTTTATCGCGCCGGAAAGTCGGCGTAACGAAGTGCTCAGCTTCGTCAACTCCGGACTCCAAGACTTTTCGATTTCTCGGGTGAATCTGGAATGGGGCCTGCCAATACCAGTTGATCCGGGCCACACCATTTACGTCTGGTTTGACGCTTTGCTGGGATACATCACGGCTCTGCTCGATCCGGACAGCGACCCATTGTTAGAGAATGCTTTATCTAAATGGTGGCCGATTGACCTGCACTTGATCGGCAAAGATATTCTCCGCTTCCACGCAGTTTATTGGCCGGCAATGCTGATGTCCGCGGGTATGTCCGTACCTGGCCGCGTCTTCGCTCACGGTTTTTTGACCAAAGACGGCAAAAAAATGGGAAAAACGGAGGGAAATACTTTAAACCCAGTCGAATTGGTGAATAAATACGGCGCTGATGCAGTTCGTTACTATTTCCTCAAAGAAATTGAATTTGGAGAGGACGGCGATTTTAACGAAACTCGGTTTATCAATATATTGAATGCTGAGCTAGCAAATGATTTGGGAAATTTGCTTAACCGCACCTTAAACATGGCTCGCAAATATTGCGGTGGCTGCGTGCCAAATGTGTCTGGGGAAAGTATTTCCGGCGACAACCTTCTCAAGGGTATGAGCCTGGATTTGGGCGATCGAGTAGCGGGTTTCTACGAAGAGTTAGCTTTTAGCAAGGCTTGCGAAGCTGTGCTTGCATTAGTTCGAGCCGGTAACAAGTTTATTGACGTACAAGCACCTTGGAGTTTGTACAAGCAAGGACAGCTCGAAAGTGTTCAACAAGTGCTATATTCTGTTCTGGAATCTGTTAGACTAGCATCTTACCTTTTATCGCCGATTATTCCCAATATCAGCAGTGCTATCTATCAGCAGCTAGGTTTTTCAATTGACTTTAACGATCGGGTTGCAGTTAACAGTTTAGCGACTTTTGCAGTTCATGCTGCCTGGGGCGCTTTGCCTGCAAACCAAACTCTGGGGGAACCCCAACCAGTGTTTAAGCGGCTGGAACTGCTGGAAACAGTAGCGTCATAGTCGGCAGCCTGCGATCGGGGTGCTATGACAGATTATGAATTAGCACTTAATTTCCTTACCAATCTTTCATAAAATTTGAGGCATAACAATCATGTTGAATAGAATAGAAAGCAACGACCTTTTTACGCCGGAACAGGTTCTGGAAAATCGCGGTCGAGTGGCAATTTTTATTGACGGATCTAATCTTTTTTACGCGGCTTTGCAATTGGGAATTGAGATTGATTACACTAAGCTATTGTGTCGTTTAACTGCGGGATCGCGGCTGTTGCGCTCTTTTTTCTACACGGGTGTCGATCGCACTAACGAAAAACAGCAGGGGTTTTTGCTGTGGATGCGCCGCAACGGCTATCGCGTGATTTCTAAGGATTTGGTGCAGTTACCCGACGGTTCTAAGAAGGCGAATTTGGATGTAGAAATCGCTGTGGACATGATGGCGTTGGTCGGTTCCTACGACACGGCTGTTTTGGTGAGCGGCGACGGCGATTTGGCCTATGCTGTGGATGCTGTGAGCTATCGCGGCGTGCGGGTTGAGGTGGTGAGTTTGCGATCGATGACCAGTGACAGTTTGATTAATGTAGCCGATCGCTATATCGATTTGGAAATGATTAAGGACGACATCCAAAAAACTTCGCGTCCTAATTATGCCTACCGCCCGTTGTCGGGTTTGAGCTTGATGGACGAACACGACGACAGATAGGGAATGGGGAATGGGGAATGGGGAATGGGGAATGGGGAATGGGGAATGGGGAATGGGGAATGGGGAATGGGGAATGGGGAATGGGGAATGGGGTAATAGCTGATGGGTTGAATAATTGAAAATTAGAAGTTAAAAATTTAGCTCAAGTATGACAGATTTTTGATTAGTGTTTTTAATTAGCCAATTACCAATTATCAATGCCCTGTTTGGCCAATTACCAATTATCAATGCCCTGTTTGGCCAATGCCCTGTTTGCCCAATGCCCAATTATCGATTACCAATGATTAATCTCAAATCCCAAATTACCAATTTCCAATCCCCAAAATCAATGTCGCTATTGTTAGCAGCAATGATTTTGGGGATTAATGCTTGTGCGGCTCCCCAAGAGACTCAAAAGAACAAATTAGCTGAGGATATCAAAACAGCTCAGCAGTCAAATAGCACTTTAACTTTGAACAAAGTAACCCTAGAACAAGCAAACGAAAAGGGTGAGACGTTCTGGAAAGTAAAATCGAAAAATGCGGTTTACAGCAAAGACCAAAAAATAGTTAACGTTCAGAAACCTGTGGGCAAATTGTTTCAGGACGGCAAAGAAATTTATGATATTCAGGGAGAAACCGGGCAGGTATTTCAGGAAGGAAATCAGGTTTTTCTCAAAGGTAACATAGTCGCTACCGATCTCAAAAATGGCGTGGTATTGCGAGGAAATGAGTTAGAGTGGCGCCCGAAGGAAGATGTTTTAGTTGTTCGCAATAATTTGACTGGACAGAACAAACAGGTGACTGTTTCAGCGAAGGAAGCGCGGATTTTCAGCAGGGCTAAGAGGATGGAGTTATTCGGATCTGTGGTGGCGAATGTTAAAGATCCAATTTTGCAATTGCGAACCGAACATTTAGTTTGGTTTGTGGAGCAACAAAAGGTACACAGCGACCAACCGACTCAACTTGACAGATATAAAGATAAAAAAGTAACAGACAGCGGTTTTGCCGACAAGGTAGATGTAGACTTAAAAACCAAAATTGCCACGCTAACCCAAAACGCTCAATTGATGCCATCAGACCCGCCGCTGCAAATAGAAAGCAGTTTGATGAGTTGGAATTTTCCGGCTCAATATGTGATATCGCCCGGGCATGTGAAGATTTTTCACCGCGTGGAAAAGGTGACGATGACCGGGGATACTGGGCGGGGAGATTTAGATAAAAAGATTTTTTATTTGACGGGAAATGTGGTAGGAATCGGGGAAAAACGTGAATCTCAATTAAATACCGATCGCGTAACGTGGTATTTAAGTAACCAGACCTTCGACGCCGAAGGAAATGTGGTTTACAAGCAATTAAATCCGGTGTTTAATTTGACTGGGCCGAGGGCGGCGGGAGAGTTAAAAAATCAAACTGTGATTGTCAAAGGTGACGGTGCCGGCGGCCAAGTGGTGACGGAATTTGTGCCGGATGAGAATAAGGGAATTTTGGACAGTAGATAGGATTGTTTTGACAATTAATTATGGGTCATCTGAGGTGGCAGGCGGTAGCTTTGGACTCTAGCCTTTCTGCTTCTCTCGGGGTGCTGGGATCGGTTGGTACGGATATCTCGCACGCTGCACACCTGCAACCGGGCTGCCCATAAGCGAGGATAGACTGTAAATTAAAAGTGTATCGAATAGTAACGGTCTTATGTACAAGCAACTAATTTCAAAGATCAAACCGCTTTTGAAATCACTATTTGCGATCGGTCTGGTACTGACGCTAGCCCTCGGTAACGCTGACGGAGCTCTGGCTGCTCGCAGCGGAGGACGGATGGGGGGCGGATCTTTTAGAGCTCCGGCGCGCAGTTACTCGTCTCCGACTAGCACTTACGCGCCGTCTGGTGGGTACGGTGGTGGCTATCGCGGCGGTTTTGGTGGCGGTTTCGGTTTCCCATTCTTGCTGCCGTTTTTTGGCTTTGGGGGCGGATTTGGCGGCCTGTTTTCGATTTTGATTTTTATTTCGATCGCCAATTTCCTCGTGCAAAGCTTCCGCCGCGCTGGGGATTCAACTGACGAACTCGGCAACAGCGCGCCTACTACCACGGTATCTGTGGCACGCTTGCAAGTTGGTTTGCTAGCAGAAGCCCGCGGTTTGCAAGCCGAACTCGACGCGCTAGCGCGCAAAGCGAATACCGATACAGCGATCGGCCGCGCTCAAGTGCTGCAAGAATCTACTCTGGCGATGCTGCGGCATCCTGAATATTGGGTTTACGCGGGCGCTGACTCTGTGCAAACTCGCTTGGAAGCAGCCGAAGCTAAATTTAACCAGTTTTCTTTGGCAGAACGCAGTAAGTTTACTGAAGAAACGCTCTCGAATTATAACAACCAGCTCCGGCAAGCAGGGAGCAGCAATAACCTGCCAGTTGTGCAGGAAAACGGCGCCCTAGTTGGTTCTGATTTGAATTCAGAGCCCGGTGAATTTATTGTGGTAACGGTGATTGTCGGTACTCAGGGCAAGTTGCAATTGCCAGCAGTGAAAAACTCTGAAGATTTGCGCCAAGCTTTGCGCCAAATTGGGGGAGTATCGAGCGAGCAGTTGCTGGCGGTTGAGGTGCTGTGGACTCCTCAAGCTAACGGCGACACTCTGACTGCTGATGATATGTTGGCTGGCTATCCTGATTTGCGATCGATTTAGCGATACAGCAGATGGGGCGCGGAGCACTGTCTCCCGCGCCCCCTGCCACACCCATGCTGTGGGGGAGAACCGGGTTGGTTTTAAGACGGAGATGAAGCAGGATTTTTTGGAATGCCGATCGATTTAAAAAAGATTGTTCAACGAATGCTAGTATTGAGAGATTATGATTCAGCCTGGTTCATCTGTGAATATTGGGAATGTCTGCCCTAATAGGATTTTGCCAAGCAGTTAGGCAGGATAAAAAAACTGTATTCAGCGAGGAGTGACTGCTTAGGAAGAAGTTGCGACCGCGCGCCCTCTAAATTTAATATAAATAAGCGATCGGGAGCTAAAGTTATGGCCGACAGCAGTAGAAAAAAAGCGCTTTTTATTTTGAGCCAGTTAAATAATGACGATATCGACTGGATCGTTCAAAAAGGGAAAAAAGAAATTCTCGAACCGGGCGAGATTTTGATCCATGAAGGGAGACAGCACGATGCCCTCTACATTGTTTTGAAGGGGAGTATGAGCGTTTGGATCGAGGCTGAGCAGAGTAAAGAACTCGCTAAAATAGGTAGCGGAGAACTTGTGGGAGAAGTTTCTTTCATTGACGCACGCCCTCCTTTGGCCACGGTGATGGCGATCGAAGAAACTCACTTGTTGGTAATTCCCCGAAGGCAGCTAGTCGTCAAACTTCAACATGATATGGGTTTTGCTTCCAGATTTTATTATGGAATTTCGCTGTGTCTGGCAGACCGGATGCGCGGTACGATCCGACATATAGAATACGGTCGCAATATAGAATTGGAGCAGCAAGAATTAGATCGGGAGGATATTAATCCGAACGTCCTGGAAAATTTGGCGCTAGCTCAAGCAAAGTTTAATTGGCTGAGGGAGAATGTGAGGGCTTGATTAATTTTAATGCGATCGGCATTGAGGTAAATTTTCAACTCTCAAAACAGAAGCACTCCTGCTCAAGAAACCGGGTTTTTTAACCACCCGTGCGTAATATCATCTCCGAATACAATATTGGTTTGTAGTGAGGGCTTCAGCCCTCATCCATGACGCTTGACTGAAGCGATCGCGCTCGAGCTGTTTTTATTGGAGGTAATTGACGGAGGATAATATTAAGTCCTAAATTAGACCTGAATTGCAAAAGTCCTTTTAATGAAATTTTACGACGGGCGGGACGCCCATCCCACAAGAAAAAAAGTTGTGGGATAGGCGTCCCGCCCGTCGTAGGTATTTTTGCAAGAGGTATATTATCAAAACATCAGTCGAAAGCAAAATAGAGGCTGGTTTTACCGAAAAGATCGACAATTCCCGTATCTAGAAAAACCTGCCCCTTGGCTTTGCAGTTACAGCCTCGCGCGCCAAAGCGCAACTACCAAGCAGACAACCTAGATCATTCCTGGGCCTTTGCCGCGGGTGTCTTCATCCATTGTCAGTTTTCCTTCCTCACCTTTTTTATCTTTGATTTCTGCGAGAATTTGAGCGCGTTCTGCGGCTTCGGCTTCCTCTTTTGCTCTCAAATCGCCCGGTTCGTTGATGTACATTTCGGGTTCGATCGCGTAATTGTTAACCAGACCTTCCTTGTCTACTGTATAACCATCTGTAGTGTGAATGCTTTCGTCATCGGTTTGGTCGTCGGTTTTGGCGCTTTGCTGCTTCGCTTCAGTGGTTGTGTGCATGAAGTTAGAGCCTTCGCGTTCTTGCCGCGCTGCTGTCTCAGCAGGAGTAATGCCCCTATCGTAGTGGGGGGCTTCCATATTAGCTTCGATTTGTTCGTCGGTCGGTGTTGATTTGCTAGTTGTCATGATTTCTTCCTGAGTTATCTTTTCAAAAAGGTCTTTGGCTTATGTTTAAATATTAAGCCTAAGCTAACTCATTGACTCACTATCTTTGGTTATAGTTTCCTGAAACTTGCTGTTATCTAAAACACATTTATTGAGTCTTCCTCAAGACTGATAAAGTTCTATTTTAATTAAAAGTTTCACAGTCTGCGAGGCTCTGACATCTATCTAAAGGTTGGGAATTGGGAATTGGGAATTGGGAATTGGGAATTGGGAATTGGGAATTGGGAATTGGGAATTGGGAATTGGGAATTGGGCATGGCAACTAACTAATGACTAATGACTAATGACTAATGACTAATGACTACTGACTACTTTTACGATTCTTTGAAGAAGCGGATGATTTCGCGGACGTGGTTGAGAAATTGTCCGTCATCGGTGAGTTGGGCGATCGCACTTTCGGCATCTCTTGCCAGTTTAGTGTGTTCTGCCTGATTTGTCGATCGCAAATTTTCTAGAGATGCGGCTAAATTAGTTAATTCTCTTCTAGTGGCCCGTTGTTCCCGCTGTTGGAGAGTCGCCCACGAATTAGGATCGTCTGAATTTAATTGATCGGCCAAATTTTTGACTGTAGATTCTAATTCTGCAAAGCGGTTGCGGAGTTCGAGAATATCTTCGCGGGGGTGGAAAAATTCGCTGCGGATGGTTGTCAGCCGCTGGGCTAAATACTGATAACCTCGGATAGCTGGACGCAGTATAGTTAAAAGCAGTGCTGCACCGGAACTGAGATAGCCAACAGCGCTAATGCCGGTGGCGGATAGGGCATAAAGTGCGATCGCGCTAACCAGGTGAAGGGCGATCGCCACCCAGAGCGATCGGCTAGCTAATACAGTAACGTATTTGAGTTGTTCGGAATCGACAGCAATATTTTTTTTAGTAGATTCTGCGCCTTGGGCTAACACTTCCTTAGCTTCAAAATGGATATTCCAAGGAACTGTAACTATCAGCAACAGCCATTCAAAAATAGCAATGGCAATTACCCAATCTATAAAACTGCCGGCGGGGACGTGCAGCCATTGTAAAATAGCAAAAATTAACAGTAACAATAGGCCAGTACCAGCACCGAAACCTGCAAAAGTATAATACATAGCGATTGCCTTTGCGAAATGTTATTTTGATTGTGGGTAAGTTGTTTATGTGTCGAGCAATCAACTGTGACAGTTAAGAAATTGTCAGAGTGTTCCCGGTTCGTTAGTGGTTAGTAACAGTCCAGGGCAAAGGCTGCCCAAAACCGGGTTTTGTCACCAAAATACTTGTTCTGCTTCAACAGGAGAATGTTGTTTTTATTGTGGTAGGTGGTTTAGGTGTGGATAAATATACTGTGACACTTAAAAAATTGTCCCGGTCTAGCCGACTTGTTAGTTATTAGTAATCCTCCCGGATAGAAGGATTGCCATGCGCCTGTTTGATTCCTGAAGAATACACAGGCTATAAGCCATCAACAAGACTCAAATTAAACTTTATTTTTGTGAGTTGTGGGCAAATTATAAATAATTATTTATTGGCGATTAGTTGTCAAAATTAAGTTATATTCTCCCCAGATCGTACCATTTGACATTTGAGATCATTCGACTTCATGAAAGGCTACGCTCAGAGCAAGGCGCGCTCCTACAAGTTGGAGAGTTGAGATGAGGAATGACTGATTGTGTATCGGTTGGCAACTTGCCGACTGTTAGATTATTTTGTTAAGCTGGCATTACTCACAGTGTTACGCAGCGCGAGGAATGCAGCAATCTCAAAACCATCCTTTTGTTCTCTTTTCTTTTCCAGGGCGACTAAATCACCTATAGCTGAGATAAACTGATTGGGAGGTCGATCGCCCGTGAGAGCAAGTTACCAGATTCTTGCAAGCGAGACGGCGATACTCTTACCCTGAGAGAAACGACAGCAAAATAGGTGCCAAAATTCACTCTACCGTCTGCAATTTCCAATAACTGCACGTCTACCACGTAAAATCAAAAGTCAGCAGCAAGGACAAACCGATGGCGAACTCAACTCTTGGCCTAGAAAATCAACTTTACGATTATCTGTTATCTATTTCTTTGCGGGAACCAGATATTCTCGCTTCACTGCGGAAAGAAACTGCTAAGCATCCTATGGGTATGATGCAAATAGCTCCCGAACAAGGGCAGTTTATGGAGATGCTCGTGCAGCTTATGGGAGCGACAAAAACCTTAGAAATTGGAGTTTTTACTGGTTATAGCTCGCTATGTGTAGCTTTAGCACTGCCTTCTAACGGTAAAATTATTGCTTGCGATGTCAGCGAGGAATATACTTCGATCGCGCGACGGTATTGGGAAGCTGCGGGTGTGGCTAACAAAATTTCTTTGCATTTGGGCCCAGCACTAAATACTCTCGACAAACTCATAGCCGAGGGACAAGCCGGAACCTTTGATTTTGCCTTCATCGACGCCGATAAAGAAAATTATGAGGCTTATTTTGAGCGATCGCTCCAACTGGTGCGGAATGGCGGTTTAATTGTAATTGACAACGTTCTGTGGTCTGGACGAGTTGCGGATCCTGAAGTACAAGACACAAGTACCCTCGCCCTTCGTAGTTTCAACGACAAGTTGCGTAACGATCCGAGAATAACACTCAGTGTTGTCCCCATTGGTGACGGGTTGAGTTTGGCCCTGAAACGCCGCTGGGCTACGATGATGGAACCTGAAGAACAGAATTAAATAGTTCAAGTGGCTGGGAACTTCATTAAGACTCCTCGAAACCGGGTGGTTATCTGTATTAAAGGCTGCGATACAGTATTTGCATAAAAAACCCGGTTTCTGCCTACCGGTGCATCCAGGACTATATCAATTACCGATGACAAATTACAATTACTAAAAGTAATAACAAGTATTATTAATTACTTTGAGGTAAAAATGCAGGGATCGAATTTACAAATAAAATTACCGATTCATGAAACTTTTCAGTGTACGGTTCAAGGTGAAGGTTATTGGACGGGGACTTTAGTTGATTTTATCAGATTAGCTGGTTGTCCTGTGCGGTGTGCTTGGTGCGATACAGGCTACGGAAATGGTGGCAAAGGTTTGCCATCGGTGCCACAGTCGATCGCACAATTGCTAGATCAATTGCAGTCTTCGAGGGTTGTCATTAGTGGTGGCGAACCTTTTATTCACCAGAATTTGCCGGAGTTAGTGCGAGCTTTGTTAGCAACTGACAAACAGGTGAATATTGAAACTTCTGGCGCTTACTGGCAGGATATTTCGCCGCTGGCTTGGATTACTCTTTCTCCTAAAGAACACGTCAATCCTCAATATCCGGTGCAAGACCGTTTCTGGACGAGAGCTAATGAAATTAAGTTGGTGGTTAGCAGTGGCGAAGAAGTTGATTTTTACACAAAATATTTGGCTGATAATGTGAATATTCCTGTATATTTGCAGCCGGAGTGGGAAAAGCGCGATCGGGCAATTCCGATGATTTTGGAGTTATTGAAACAGCATCCGAGTTACAGGTTGTCTTTGCAAACTCACAAGTTTATTGGTGTTCAATAAACATCCCAAAATGCTGTAGTTCCTGTCTTGAAAAGTCAAGGGGTAGCGAGCAAATAAGTTGGATCGAAAGGTTTTTGGGATTTTAAAATCCCAAAAGGCAAATGTACCCATTTCCGCATGACTCGCACCAATCACCTGCATTTTCACGCCAGCCACGAGCCAATAATCGCACAGCGAGTCGCTTTCAACAAAGGATTGTGACGCATCGCCACTACATAGGGCATATCTGTGTTGGGCCCAGGTACGGAATTTGCGATCGAAGTGCCGATCGACTAAAATTCATTCAACCTGGGAAAATGTAGCAGATTGGACGCATCAATACCAAAGAAACCGGGTTTTTACTTGCATTGTCGGCTGTAACACGTTTTTTCGTAAAAAAACCCGGTTTCTGGCCACCCGTGCAATCGCGAACTGTAATCTATCAAATAGTCCACAGTTTACCGTTTAAAGCAGGCAATATGCAGTTACATTGTTAACTAAATGTGTAATAACTGTATTTGATAGGAGTATTTCGAGTGAACGCTGCCGAACAAGCCAGAAATATAGAATTAGCTAGCAAAATTGCTGCGGTTGTTAATTTATTTAAGTCAGATTTTCCGGATGTGAAAGTCGATTTGAAACCTTGGATGAATGACCAGGATACCAGAGAACTTGTCGATCCTGAGTCGATCGATATTGGCTTCCATTTTCCCGGTAGAAGTCGGTTGTTGCAAAGCCGCAGTATCTTAATCCAAATCCGATTTTACCAAGATCCGGTCGAAGGATCTCGGCGGGCGATCGGGGTTGAGGCGGCAGGTTACGATCATACTGGTCAACAGTGGCGCTTTTCTACCGTGGAAAATTGGGGTTTTGTGGGTGAAACTGAGCCCGCTGCGGAATCAGCCGAAAAGCTCAAACACTTTTGCCGCGAGATATTAGGTTTGTTTAATTGCTGAGAATAATTCCCGGTTAATGACTCATCATAAATCAGGTTTGTAGTGAGGACTTTAGTCCTTCTTGAGCTAAATTCTCCACAGATGCAGAGGACTGAAGTCCAGGTTTGTAGTGAGGACTTTAGTCCTTCTTGAATTAAATTCTCCACAGATGGAGAGGACTGAAGTCCTTACTACGAACCACAGATGGAGAGGACTGAAGTCCTCACTACGAACCACAGATGGAGAGGACTGAAGTCCTCACTACGAACCTGATTTTAAGTCTTGATTATCGCAATTGTCGATCGACCTACAGCCCACTGGATAAGCCGATTTGTAAGTTGTCGATCGCTTGCCAAACAAAGTATAGCGGTTATCGCGCACTTGTTCGTACACGCGATCGCCCATCCACTTCATCCCCGGCATTGCCCGGTAAGCTGCCACAAACACCTCGCCAGCAGGCAATATCCGCCCGATTTCCTCGGCTGCATCGCTACCTTGCCAGCGTTTTTCGGGATTATTCTTATCTATCAAAATCATCCCCATTTCGCAATCCTCAGCAGTTATATCAAACCGCTTTAATCCCTCTAAATCTTGCATGGAAATATACTCAAAGTTCTCGCCTCGATCTAGATTTTCTAGTAACTGCACCAATGTGACGCAGAGATTGCAATTGCCGTCGTAAATTACGTTGTAATTCATAAGTCAATAACCTAGAAAACTGGGCGGTTGAAACCGCTTCTATACAAGCAAAACCCGCCTCCGCGGGTTGAAGGCAATGCGGTTAAAATACATTATCTTCTTCAGTCCGCGGAGGCGGACATTGTTTGTATAGACGCGGTTTCAACCGCCGTCTGCATCTATGGAATTATAACTCATAATTTCCAATTTTACCGCTAACTTCTAGCGACAGGAATCTCGATCGCAAATTCCGTACCTTGACCCGGTGCAGAATTGCACTTCAGCCGCCCGCCGTGCTTTTCCACCACAATTTGATAACTGATAGACAGCCCCAAGCCAGTACCTTTCCCCGGTTCTTTCGTAGTAAAAAACGGATCGAACAGCCTTTCATGAACATCTATCGGAATCCCCGGCCCGTTGTCAGCAATCCGAATCACAATATGAGAAGGACGGCGAATAGAATCAGCACAAACAGCAGCCTGTTCATATTTTACCTCAGTACAAATCCGCAGCGTCGGCGAAGGACAAGAAGGAATAGGCGCCTGTTCCCCGTCGCCCCACTGTCCGGTTTCCATTGCCTCTTCCAAAGCATCAATTGCATTGCCAATAATATTCATAAATACCTGATTCAACTGTCCTGCATAACACTGTAAGCGGGGCAAATTGCCGAACTCTTTAACCAGCGTAATTTTCGGATGTCCTGCCGTTTCTTTCAGCCTGTGCTGCAAAATCAACAAAGTGCTGTCAATCCCTTCGTGAATGTCCACCTGTTTTTGTTCTGCTTCATCCAATCGCGAGAAATTCTTCAGTGACAGCACAATCTGGCGAATTCGCTCGGCTCCCATTTTCATTGAAGTTAATAGCTTTGGCAAATCTTTGAGCAGAAATTTCAAATCTATATCATCTATTTCTTCTCGAATTGCCTCTGTTGGTTCCGGGTATTCGCGCTGGTAAAGTTGCAGCATTTTTAGCAAGTCTTGAAAGTAATCGTCAGCGTGCATGACGTTGCCGTAAATGAAGCTAACTGGATTGTTTATTTCGTGAGCGACGCCAGCTACTAATTGCCCCAAACTTACCATTTTTTCATTTTGAACCATCATGCTTTGAGTTTTATGCACGTCCCGCAGGGCTTTCGCTAATTCTTCATTTTTAGTCCTCAATTGACTTTCGGAAAGCCCTTTGCGAATTGCTACATATTGATGGGGTTCTCCCCGAGAATTTAAGAAAGGTACAATCGTAGTATCCAACCAGAATAATCTGCCGTCTTTAGCTTGATTTTTCATTTCTCCCCGCCAAACATTTCCCTGGCGGATTGTTGACCAAAGCTGCTTGAAAAAATCAGTTGGGTGATAGCCGGAATTTACAAGTTTGTGGGTTTTGCCGTTCAATTCTTCCCGAGAATATTTAAACAGTTCGCAGAATTGCTCGTTGACGTAGGTAATAACGCCGAATTCGTTGGTATTTGAGACAATTGCCGATTGATCTAAGGCAAATTTTTCAAATTCTAATTCTTGGAGAGTTTGGCGCAATTCTGCTTCGGCTTGTTTGCGATCGCTAATATCGGTAATCATCCGCAAAACCCCCGCAAATTCGCCGTCAGCGTCGAACATTGGTGTCGCTGAGACGATCGCCCACAAGTGAGAGCCATCTTTGCGGGTAAACTGAAAATCGTGGCGTTCGCGAATGCCTTGCCGCCTGCGCTGCACATAACTTTCGGCTATTTCCCGAGCCTCGTCATCGATAAACTCAAATAGCGATCGCCCCAGCATTTCCTCCACAGTATACCCCAGCATTTCGGCCATCCGACAGTTCGCAAAAGTCGTGCTGCTGTCGGCGTCAAACATCCAAACGCCCTCCGAAGCAGTTTCGACGATGCAGCGGTAATAACTCTCGCTTTCCCTGACAGATTCAGTAGCTTGTTTGCGATCGGTAATATCAGTTTCCACCGCAATAAAACCTTCAAGTTCCCCGGTTTCTCGATAAATCGGGGCGATCGAAAGCGCCACCCAATAACCCTTTCCATCCTTCCTGTAATTGTAAATTTCCTGATTAAACGGCTCGCCTTTATCCAAAGCCGATCGCAATTGGGCAATAGTTAATGGATCTGTTTGAGGGCCTTGCAGCACATCACCCGGTTTTTTTCCCAGCATTTCTTCTAACACGTAACCGCTAATCCGAGTAAATGCTTCATTCACCCATTCAATGCAGCCTTGAGCATCAGTAATAATCACACCATTTTGCGTTTTTTGAGCCACGATGGCCAAGCGCGACAATTCTGTTTCAGTTTTTTTGCTTTCGGTAATATCTTGAGAAATACCCAGAATGTACTTAGGCGCGCCATCAGCGTCAAACAAAGGAACTTTTTTTGTGTGCAAAATCCGTTTTCCCCGGTGCGGAAGTTGGATAATTTCTTCTGGTATATCAACCTCTTTTCCCGTGGCAAATACTTCTAAATCTTGTGCTTGCAAGTAATTTGCCTGATCTGCTTCCAACAAGTCAGCAGCATTATTTCCCAGCACTTCGTCCCTCGAATAGCCAAACAATTCTTCGCTAGCAGCATTCCAATAAATAAATCTTTGTTCCACGGCATCTTTAATAAAGACGCTAACCGGCAGATTTTGCAGTACCGCATTCAGAAAATCTTGAGTGTTTCGCAGCTTTTCCTCAGCGCGCTTGCGCTCAGTAATATCCAAAATCACTCCGTCGAGATAGACAACCTGACACAGAGAATTTGCGATCGGCGAAACCGACGAAACTACACCCGACAAAAATTCCTCTATTTCCCCTTGTCCCTCTTTTCTTTCTCTAGCCTCATCCCCCTCCCCACAAACAGCTTGACCTTTTTCGTAAACCCAGCTAATTTCGCCGTCAGCCCGGAGAATGCGGTATTCCAGGATATACGGAGTTCTAGTTGCTACACTTTTTATGAGAGCCTCCTCCATATTTTTGCGGTCTTGAGGATGGATGATGCTCGCAAAAGAACGGACGCGATCGTTGATAAAATCAGATGATGGATAGCCAGATATTTCTTGAACAGCCTCGCTCAAAAACGCCATTGTCCGTATTAATTCGCCATCGGATCCCGTCCATTCGCAGTTGCAGCGGTATACAGCACCGGGAATATTAGCTACTAAATTTTTATATCGTTCTTCGCTGCTTAACAAAGATGAGCTGTCTTCGTTATGGCGATCGCCATTCTTAACTTTAGAAGAATTCGAGGAAATTTGCATGATTTTTTCACTTGTGACTGCGGGGGCAAGTGTTAGAGTAGATGGCTGTATAAAAAGTGAATTTAATTGGCGAAATAATACGCTATCAACTAATATAGTACAAAATTACTTGTCCGAACATTCAAAAAATTTGAGGGTGGATAATAGCAAGAAGGAAGAGGGAAGAAGGAAGAGGGAAGAAGGAAGTCGGAAGAAGGAAGATTTTGCGACTCTCCCCATCTCCCCATCTCCCCATCTCCCCCTCTCCCCCTCTCCCCCTCTCCCCCTCTCCCCATCTCCCGCTCCCCCAATCCTCCACTCTCGTTACAATAAGATAAGTTGCCTTGCTACCGATCGCCCTCAAACAAAAACCATGGCTCAACAACAACCCCGGATTTGCATTCTCGGCGGAGGCTTCGGCGGACTCCACACAGCCCTGCGCTTGAGTCAGTTACCCTTCTCCAAAACCGAAAAACCCGAAATAGTCCTAGTTGACCGTCGCGATCGCTTCCTGTTCGTTCCCCTACTGTACGAGCTCCTCACCGGCGAACTCCAAACCTGGGAAATCGCGCCGCCCTTTGCGGAACTCTTGCAAAACACAGGCGTGCGCTTTTGTCAAGGCACTGTCTCCGGCATCGACGTGGAGTCCAAGCAAGTGCAGTTGCACGACGGGCCAGAAATTCCGTGCGATCGCCTCGTTTTAGCTTTAGGTGGCGAAACTCCGCTAGATATGGTCAAAGGAGCCGTTGAATACGCTTATTCCTTCCGCAGTCTCGACGACGCCTACCGCTTGGAAGAAAGACTGCGGTTTCTCGAAGCTAGCAACCCCGACAAAATTAGGATTGCGATCGTCGGCGCCGGTTATTCGGGAGTAGAATTAGCTTGTAAATTAGCCGATCGACTCGGAGACAAAGGTCGCGTCCGATTAATCGAGCAAGGCGACACGATTTTGCGGACATCACCCGAGTTCAACCGCGAAGCCGCCAACAAAGCATTAGAAAAACGCAAAGTCTGGATCGACTTAGAAACAGCAGTAGAGGCGATCGAATCCGACACCATATCCTTACTCTACAAAGGACAATTAGATGTTCTTCCCGTAGACATAGTATTGTGGACAGTAGGAACCCAAGTTAGTCAAGCAGTGCGATCGCTCCCCCTGAAACAAAACCACCGCGGTCAATTAATAGTTAACTCCCAGATGCAAATCATCGACCATCCAGACATATTTGCCTTGGGAGACTTAGCCGAATGTCACGACGCAACAGGTCAAAAAGTCCCCGGAACAGCCCAAACAGCATTCCAGCAAGCTGACTACACGGCATGGAACATATGGGCATCCCTGAGCGATCGACCATTACTACCTTTCCGGTACCAGCCGCTAGGAGAAATGATGACATTAGGAATAGACGAAGCCACCCTGACAGGTTTAGGAATCAAACTCGACGGACAACTAGCACACATTGCACGCCGCCTAGCCTATCTCTATCGAATGCCAACATTTGACCACCAACTAAAAGTTGGTTTCAACTGGATTAGCAAGCCGATTCAGGAGTTGCTGAAAAAGTAATATAGCGGTTATCAGAAAGATGAGGTACGTTGTTGGGCTTCAGCCCTCTTGGTTTAAACGGTTATGTAAGCTGTCAGTTATACCTCATCTTTTTGAGATAAGACGTACGAATAGAATTCGCGTCTACACAAACGATGTCCGCCTCCGCGGACTGAAAAAAATAACTTAATGACCTTCGCCCGGTATTATTCTGATTCTGGTTCTTCAACCTGCGGAGGCACGTGAGTGTTTGTGTAGACGCGAATGACCTTCGCCCGGTATTATTCTGATTCTTCAACCTGCGGAGGCAGGTGAGTGTTTGTGTAGACGCGAATGACCTTCGCACGGTATTATTCTGATTCTGGTTCTTCAACCTGCGGAGGCACGTGAGTGTTTGTGTAGACGCGAATGACCTTCGCCCGGTATTATATTACTCGTTTTCAAATTCATTCTAACCAATGACAAAAACTATCTTTTTAGATGCAGCAGGCACACTATTTTACGTTCGCGGTAGCGTCGGCGAAGTCTACGCAAAACTAGCCAAAAACTTCGGAGTAACAGTTAATAGTAAAGACTTAAATACAGCATTTTACCAAAGCTTCGCCTCAGCAAATCCGATGACATTTCCAGGAATCGAAGCAGCAAAAATTCCCCAACTAGAATTTGAGTGGTGGCTAGCAGTTTCGGCAAAAGCTTTTCAAATAGCAGGCGTTTTCAATCAATTTTCAGACTTTCCCAAATTTTTTGCCGAACTCTACGCTCATTTTGCCACCCCCGAACCTTGGTTCGTCTATCCCGACGTATTCCCAGCATTAAATAAATGGCAGCAACAAGGAATCGAATTAGCAGTAGTCTCGAATTTCGACTCGCGACTTTATCCAGTATTAAAAGCACTCAATTTAGCAGAATATTTCACATCAGTGACAATTTCCACCGAAGTAGGTGCAGCAAAACCCCAGCCGGAAATTTTCACCGCAGCTTTGCAAAAGCACAACTGCACAGCCGAGAATGTCTGGCATATCGGCGACAGCTTCAAAGCCGATTATTGCGGCGCCAAATCCGCAGGCTTAAAAGCAATTTGGTTGAACCGAGAACAGGAAAAAGTAGAATCCGGCACATTGCCTTTAACTGAAACTAAATTAGAACAGTGCAGCAGCCTTGATTATTTAACCTTTTAACCGGATAATGAGCAAGATGTAAAATCATGTCCGGTCAATTACCCGCCATCCAAAAGGTTTGTAGTGAGGACTTTAGTCCTTTTTGATGCGGACTAAAGTCCTCACTACAAACCAATTTTACTACGGTCATTAGTCCCGTTAATTAACAGAACTTGATATCTATTATGCAAATCACCTCGCCCACCATGAAACAAAACTCAATTCAAACTATACTAACAGACACAATGACCGTGTTTTGGGGAGAATGGCTAGATTTGCGAGTCCGAATCCTGCCAATTGCCGCTGCTGGTTTAACATCCCCATTAATTTACATTCTAGCTTTTGGTTTCGGGTTGGGCAGTTCCATGCCTAAACCGGCAATTGGTGGCAATTATCTAGAATTCATGCTGCCGGGAATGGTTGCACTTTCATCGATGACAGTAAGTTTTACAGGCGCAGTATTTTCTATTTGTGGCGAACGCCTTTTTAGTAAAACATTTGAGGAATTGCTACTGCTGCCGATACACCCCCTAGCTTTGCACGCAGGCAAAATGCTAGCCGGAATACTGCGGGGACTGCTAACTTCGGTTTCCGTGATTTTAGTAGCAGTTGTGTTTACTCAAAAGCTAGTATTTTTGCATCCGCTATTTTTGTTAGTGATAATTCTCAACTCCGCTGTATTTGCGGGCCTGGGAGTGATAGTGGGTTTAAACGTAAAATCTCTCGAATCAGTCGGATTGTACAACAATTTTCTGATAACTCCGATGTCATTTTTGGGCGCGACATTTTTCGACCCCGCGTCGCTACCAGTAGCCCTGAAAGGGATAGTTTATCTGTTACCGCTGACTTATGCCAGTATTGGATTGAGGGCTGCTGCTTACGATATCGCCAAGTTTCCTTGGTACAGCATACCTGTTTTGTTGGTGGCTGCGATCGCCTTTTCTGCGATCGGCGCCCGCCAGTTTTCTACCCAACAAGACTGAAGGAAGTCCGCACTCATTAGTCCGCGTCGGCTGACTTCGCTGAGAGTATCTCAGTTTTGCTTTGTACAAAGTGAGATGCACCCATTTCATTTGTCCACAAGCGGTCTCAACCGCCCAATCATAAAAGGAGTGGCTAACTAGGATTGGTTATTACCGCCTCGATCGCACTTGCAGGCCCTTTTGTGGCGATCGTATCAGTCACTTTAAAGCCAGCAGAGGAAAGCAAATGATAAAATTCATCTTCCCTCCGCATAAAAGTACCGCCTATCACAAACAAAGTTAGGCTACCCATACCAATAAAAGGCGACATTTTGCCTGAAGGCAACATAAAATCAACAATCAGCAGGCGATCGTTAGCTGTCATAGCTTGATAGCAATTTTTAAGAATTGTAATAGCACGCTCATCATCCCAATTGAGGAGGACACGAGAGAGCAAGTAAAGATCCCCACCACGCGGAACCGCTTCAAAAAAGCTGCCTCCAACTACTTCACACCTATCTGCAACTCCAGCCGCGTGCAAAACCTGAGGTGCATCCACAATAACATCTTCGCGATCGAACAAAATAGCTTGCATTTGGGGATTTGCATTCAGAATAACAGCCGTTAGAGTTCCAATGCCCCCTCCAACATCCACAAGCGTCTTAAATCCTGA
The DNA here is from genome assembly GCF_020738205.1 of Microcoleus sp. PH2017_24_DOB_U_A. Taxonomy (NCBI): domain Bacteria; kingdom Bacillati; phylum Cyanobacteriota; class Cyanophyceae; order Oscillatoriales; family Microcoleaceae; genus Microcoleus; species Microcoleus sp. PH2017_24_DOB_U_A. The sequence goes on along the minus strand of NZ_JAEQCT010000059.1, from coordinate 69,391 downwards.
AAAATCATAAGCTTCAAGCACCGGAAGCAGCCACTCCCTTGTTGTCTCCTTCATCCACTCATTGAAATTTATAGCCGCCTCAGAATTCTGCGTCAAATAGCTATAAAAACTCATCTTAAAACTATGTTCAAAAGCCGTTTCTCCCGTCTTTATACTGTACAATAAATTCCCCCATCCCTGATATAGTTCATCACCCATTGCCAGAACCGTACCTCGCAAAGAATCAGAAGTACCAGTCAAGAGATGCTTGCCCAGAGCATTCAAGCAAAACTTATCATTATCTTCCATAGAAAACACACCAACACTTACTAGCATACGCATCAGGTGATAAATACCCTGAGAATTTACCCCAGCAGCTTCCGCAAGTTCATCAGCAGTCTTAGAACCATCACTCAGAATATCTGCAATTTCCAGTTTAGCCGCTACAAAAATAGCCTGGGATATTTTAAATCCATACATCATTTCTAGTAGCACTGACGATGATTTTTCGCCTTCAGGTTGGGCATTATCTGTATATAAAACCATGAGTTATCCTGTGAATTACAATCTTCAATTATAAGTTGTTGGTATGTTGTTGGGCTTCAGCCCCAAGAGCACTTTGGTATGTTGTTGGGATGCGAGCCCTAAGAGCGCTGAAGCGCAACTACGTACCTGGTTGGTATGTTGTTGGGATGCGAGCCCTAAGAGCGCTGAAGCGCAACTACGTACCTTTAACTACCTACCTTAATCATCCCATCCTTTTCCATAATCTCTTACCGGATATTCTGTCCATGCACTTCTTAGCCACTCTCTTCCTTGATACTCTAAATACCAATGTACGCTACTTGCTGACCAATCATAAGGAGATTTTGCCCAGCCATGTTTGACAGGATTGTAATTGATGTAATTAATAGTTGTATAATAATGCCTTTCGGAACGAATAGCGCGATCGCTAAATGAACACCACACTTTACCTGTAACACGATCCTCAAGATTCCATTGTCGAGCCAAGGGGCCGTGAATCGAACGAAATAGCACACTTAATTGTGGCATATTAACATGATGGACTAAGAGATGATAATGATTCGGTAAAACTACCCAAGCATTAATTTCGATACCATCGGAAATAAACTTCTCAAAAATTGAATCTAAAAGTTGGTGACGGCGTTCCTGAGTATTAATCCGAGATTTATGCTCAAAACAACTAACTGTAAGATGATAAAATTCAAAATCTCGCACTGGATGAGGTGGAGAATGAGCAGGATATCCCTTAGCCAACCTTTCATTAACAAGTTGCACCCGTTCTTCTAGCGTCAATTTTCGATATTCATACATAAAGGTAAGTAGTTGCGCTTCAGCGCTCTAAAAGGTACGTAGTTGCGCTTCAGCGCTCCGAAAGGTACGTAGTTGCGCTTCAGCGCTCCAAAAGGTACGTAGTTGCGCTTCAGCGCTCCGAAAGGTACGTAGTTGCGCTTCAGCGCTCCGAAAGGCTCGTAGTTGTGCTTCAGAGCTCTGAAAGAGGGCTAAAGCCCAACAACGTACCTAAAACGTACCTAATCAGTACCTAATCAATATATTCTCTAAGTTGTTGGGCCATAACCTGAACATGAGGAGGGTAATTCATAGTAATATGATTTCCCGGCACCTCTCGAACCTCTATCCCTCCCCCAGCCACCTCAATCCATGGCAATTCAGGATTTTTAGGATTAACTTCATTTTGTTCGCTAGCACGAAAAAAGATAATTCGACCCGGATAAGCTTGAGGGATGTAATTTCGCATAGCTTGACCGTGTACTTTAAACAGATGAAGAAAGTGACGAATCTCAGGCAATCCAAAATCGGGAGGAACTACCCTATTAGCAATCTTTACTTGCTCTAAAAAGTAGAGAAGTTGCTCATCTTGCTCAAGCTGTTGGAGGACATCCAAAGAAAGAGACAGATCGAAACCAACACCTAGTATATAAACCAGAATTGCTGTATCATCTTCTGTCGCTAAAACAGGCATTTGACCGGGCCCAGGAGTATCTATCAGAGTTAGCAATTCTACTTTTTGACCGATCGCATTCAGTTGTTGCGCCATCTCAAAAGCAACTGTGCCACCAAAGGAAGAACCTCCTAGGAAATAGGGCCCTTCAGGTTGGCGAATCTGCAAAGCTTCGATATAGCGAGTTCCCATTTCCTCAACTGTAGTACAGGCATCTGTTTCATCAACCGAAGCAGGTGCTTGTATTCCCACAATAGGCCGCTCTGAACCGAGATAACGTGCCAAATCCCGATAAATGTAAACGTGTCCGCCTACCGGATGCACTAAAAACAAAGGTTGTTTCAAACTCCCCCGCCGAATCTCCACTAATAAGGACTCCGAAGCTGACTGGGATTGCTGATTATCACTCGCAGACAACCCGGAATCATCTTTAATTAATTCAGCCAAAGCTGCAATAGTTGATGATTGTAACAGGCTGTGGGGAGACAAGTTTTTTTGCAGTTTTTCGTTTAACTTAGTTATTAGTTGAACTGCTAATAATGAATCCCCCCCTAAATCAAAAAAATCATCATCAATTCCCACTTGTTCAATCCCTAGAAATTCTTGCCATATCGTAGCAATAGTTTGCTCCATTTCATCTCTAGGAACACTATAAGTATTTTGTAGATTCGGTCGAGAATGGAGTTGTGCTGAATCTACATTTGGGGAATTGTCATCGGGTAAAGATCCAATTTTAATCGGTTGCTCGATTCCTGGTGGTTCAATCCAGTAACGTTGGCGCTCAAACGGATAGGTTGGCAATGGGAGACGATAACGCTGCTCATCAGCATAAAATTGAGACCAATCTATTTGTACTCCTCCTAGCCAAAGCTGACCCAATGTAGTAAGTAAGAAAGCTACATCTGATTTTTGGTCTTGCGGATGGCGCAATGAAGAAAGTATAATCTGTTCAGAAGGCTTATTGTGATGTTGTTTTGCTAGCGTGTTCAATGTCCGTCCGGGACCCACTTCTAGCAATATTTGATTGGGCTGGTTTAATAGCTGTTGTAAACCCTCTGCAAACCTTACTGTTTGACGCAGATGTTGAGCATAATAACTGGGGCTTGTCGCCTCTTCCGCTGTAATCCAATTCCCAGTAACATTGGATATGTAGGGAATTTTTGGTGATTTGAGCTTGACTTTTTTCACCTGTTCGGTAAATGGCTCTAAAATTGGCTCCATCATTTGTGAATGAAAGGCATGGGATGTGTGCAACCTGCGACACTCTACACCTTTTTCTTTTAGTTTTTGTTCCAATTCATCTACGGCCTCGGTGGCACCTGAAACCACGCTTATAGATGCTCCATTGATCGCAGCTAGATCCAGCTTATTGCCGAGTAAGGGTTTGACTTGCTGTTCTGTCAGTGGCACTGCAAGCATGGAACCAGCAGGCAGTTGTTGCATCAATTTACCTCGTGCAGCTACCAAGGATAAGCCCTCTTCCAAGGAGAACACACCAGCCAAACAAGCTGCTACATATTCGCCAATGCTATGACCAATCATTGCTTGAGGATGCACTCCCCAAGACATCCACAATTTAGCTAAAGCATATTCGATCGCAAATAGTGCAGGTTGTGCGATCGCAGTCTGTGTTAGTTGGTTGGTAGCTGCTTCTGCTTCTGCTGCGCTTGGATAAAGTACGTGGCGCAAGTCAATGCCCAAGTAAGGTTTCAGAATTTCCGAACATAGATCGATCTGTTCGCGAAATGTTGGTTCAACTTGGTAAACCTCCAAGCTCATATTGATGTACTGCGAACCCTGTCCTGAAAACATAAATACGACAGGTGAATTTTTCGACTCTTGGAAGTTGGTAAAAACTCGTTTTAAATCGAGATTCTCAAGGGCTGTAAAACCATCTTGACTGTCATTGCAAACCACTATGCGTCGATGGTTAAAAGCCTTTCTGCCGACTTGCAGCGTGTAAGCCACATCAGCAAAATTTACATCGGTATTTTGTTTCAAATACTTGCTTAAGTTGGCAGTAGCACTATCAAGTGCAGAGCTAGTTTTTGCCGAGATAACTAATAGTTGCGATGGGCGAGATTCTCCTGATGCTTCTGCAATAGGCGCTTCTTCAAGAACTACATGAGCATTAGTTCCACCAATGCCAAAAGAACTAACTCCAGCACGACGGGGTGATTTACCTGCTTTCCATTCGGAAAGTTGGGTATTGACATAAAAAGGACTGTTGGCAAAATCAATCTGAGGATTTGGCTGTTCAAAATGCAAGCTAGGGGGTATTAGCTGGTGTTTGAGAGCCTGGACAGTTTTGATTAAGCCAGCAACACCAGCCGCAGTATCTAAATGTCCGATATTGGTTTTGGCCGAACCGATCGCACAAAAGCCTTTTTTCTTAGTATCCACAGAGAAAGCTTGCGTCAGCGCAGCGATTTCGATCGGATCGCCGAGGGGTGTTCCAGTTCCGTGAGCTTCTATATAGCTGACGGTTTCAGGGGGAATCTCGGCTATTGCTAAGGCATCTGCGATCGCCTGTGCCTGACCGTCTATACTAGGAGCTGTGTAGCCAACTTTCACAGCACCATCGTTATTAATAGCGCAACCTTTGATTACCGCATGAATATAATCTCCATCTGCGATCGCCTCCTCTAATCTTTTCAAAACCACAATTCCCACACCGCTACCGCTAACAGTTCCCTGTGCATTAGCATCAAAAGCCCTACAGTGCCCGTCTGGAGAAAGAATCATGCCCTCTTTATAAAAATAGCCTGTCTTTTGATTGACGCCTATAGAAACGCCACCAGCCAAAGCCATATCGCATTGGTAATTTAGCAAACTTTGGCAAGCCATGCCGATCGCAACTAATGAAGTTGAACAGGCTGTTTGGACAGTAACACTCGGCCCCTTCAAGTTTAATTTATAAGAAACGCGAGTTGACAAAAAATCTTTCTCATTGGCGATCGTAAGTTGGAAATCTCCCACAGATTCTCTAAGCTGACGATTCGGATAAAGGTTATTCAAAAAATAAGTATTGAAACTCCCTGCGCCTGCGTAAACCCCAATCGCACCTTCGTAAGTTTCTGAGTTGTAGCCCGCATTTTCTAGAGCCTGCCAAGCCGATTCCAAGAAAAAGCGGTGTTGTGGATCTGTGATTTCAGCTTCTCTAGGATTCAACCCAAAGAATGAAGCATCAAACAACTCAATATCTGCTAGTACCGCTCTGGCTTTTACATAGCGTGGATCGCGCACGACTGACTCGTCAATCCCGAAAGATGCTAGTTCTTGTTCGGAGAAGAAAGAAATAGATTCAACACCATCACGCAGGTTTTCCCAAAATTCATCAACATTTTTCGCGCCGGGAAAGCGACCCGCCATGCCGACGATCGCGATACCTTCTAGAGAAGATTGGGTGGTTTTTTCAGAGTTATCCATTTTGATTCTTTCCTGGTAACAATACTTTGGACAATTGAATCGGTACGTTGTTGGGCTTTAGCCCTCTTAGGTACGTTGTTGGGCTTTAGCCCTCTTAGGTATGTTGTTGGGCTTTAGCCCTCTTTGAGGATGGTATGTTGTTGGGCTTTAGCCCTCTTTCGGGATGGTATGTTGTTGGGCTTGAGCCTCCTTCCGGAGCGCTGAAGCGCAACAACGTACCTAAGAGCGCAACTACGTACCTCATTTGGAAAATTTAGAGCTATCGATTTTTATTTTTTCCCTTTAGGGCTTGTTTTTGCTTTTGGCGGTTCATGGCGTCTTTTTGTTTTTTAATCCGCTCTTGACTTGACCCAACAGAGGATTGTTCTTCAGGCTCCTCACTTAAATATTTAGCCAAAGATCTGATGGTTGGATATTTAAACATTTCAACGATTGACACATCTCTGTCCACCACTTCGCGCAGTTGGCTGTGAGCCTGAGCCATCAATAATGAATGACCCCCTAAATCGAAGAAATTATCATCTACACCTACTTTTTCCAAGTGTAATAGCTGTTGCCAAACAGTAGCGATATTTTGTTCTATCTCAGTTTGAGGAGCCACATAAGTTGCTGACAACTCTGGGTTAATAGCCTCTGGTTCAGGCAGTGCCTTACGGTCTACTTTGCCATTGGGTGTAAGTGGGAAATTAGGCAAAAATACAAAGCTGGAAGGCACCATATAGTCGGGCAGTTTTTGCTTCAAAAAGTTTCGCCAACTGCCGAAATCTGTGTGTTCTAGTCCGAGGTTGGAAATAATATAAGCGACTAAGCGCTGGTTGCCGGAGACATCGGAGCGGCTGATAACTAGAGACTCCTGCACATCTGGGTGTTGGCTTAATACCGCCTCAATTTCTCCTAATTCGATGCGGAAGCCCCGAATTTTTACTTGGTGATCGATGCGGCCTAGAAATTCGATATTGCCATCGGGTAAGTAGCGAGCTAAGTCGCCTGTTTTATAGAGGCGAGAACCCGGTTCGTTGCTAAAGGGGTTGGGAATAAAGCGTTCCGCAGTTAGTTCAGGTCGGTTGAGGTAGCCCCGCGCTAAACCAGCACCGCCAATATAGATTTCTCCGGGAATGCCGATCGGCACAAGCTGCAAATGGGCATCCAACAGATAAACTTGCGTATTGGCGATCGGGCGACCGATGGACGGCGGCTCTTGACTATCGGTACATTCGGCGATCGTTGCACAAACGGTGGATTCGGTCGGCCCATAAGCGTTAAAGAATCGACGACCCGGTGCCCACTTAGCCACAACATCGACGGAAACAGTTTCTCCCCCAACAATAATTGTTTGCAATGTAGAAAGCTCTTCAAAAGGAACAACTCCCAAGACTGCTACTGGTAATTCAATGTGGGTAATAGCTCGATCGCGCAATACCTCAATCAAATCAGAACCTGCCAAAAGAGCATTATTGATTGCGATACAGAGAGTTGCTCCCGAACACAAGGCAATAACCCAATCGGAAGTTGCAACATCAAAGCTCAAGGAAGCAAATTGGAGAACTCTGCTGTTCGGTTGTACGTCGAATATCTGAATCTGTGCTATAGCCAGGTTGCATAGTCCTCGATGCCCGACAAGTACGCCTTTTGGCTTCCCTGTAGACCCGGAAGTGTAAATCACATAAGCCAGGTTCTCAGAGGTTAAGCTGCATTCAGGATTTTCCTCACTCTGTCGCTCAATAATTTCCCAATCTGTGTCCAGACAGACAACTCGCGCTTGGTGTTTGGGAAGAGATTCAACTAACCGCCTCTGAGTCAGCAGCACTGGTACTTGGGCATCTTCTAACATCAAGGCCAAACGCTCTGGCGGATAAGCTGGATCTAGTGGTACATAAGCCCCGCCAGCTTTGAGAATACCCAGCAGTCCCACTACCATCTCCAAGGAACGCTCTACACAAATTCCCACCATTACTTCAGCGGTGACACCTAATTTGCCCAGATAATGCGCTAACTGGTTTGCTCGTTGGTTCAGCTCTTTATAGGTAAGTTGTTGGTCTTCAAATACTAGGGCAATAGCATCTGGCGATCGCTCTACCTGCTCTTCAAACAACTGGTGTATGCACGCATTTTGAGGGTAATCGGTTGCGGTATTATTCCACGCTACTAACTGCTGCCGTTCCCACTCAGTTAAAAGGGGTAATTCTGAGATTTTTTGCTCTGGATTAGAGACGATTCCTTCCAGCAGGGTTTGGAAATGTCCAACCATCCGATCGATCGTGTCAGCATTAAACAAATCTATGCTGTACTCAAAACGACCGACTATGCCCTCGGATGTCTCCTGTAATTCCAGGGTTAAATCAAACTTTGCCGTTTCAGTATCAATATCTAACTGGCTCCAATTCAGAATCGAATTAACGCCTGACATTGGGGGTTGGAGAACAAAAGCAACTTGGAACAGCGGGTTTTGACCCAAATTTCGCTCCGGTTGCAGTGCTTCTACCAACTTCTCAAAAGGCACATCTTGGCAAGCAAATGCTTCCAAAGTCACTTCCCGCATCCTTTCGAGCAACTGCCGGAAAGTAGGGTTGTCCTTGAAATCGGTACGCAGTACCAAAGTGTTGACGAAGCACCCAATTAGCTGCTGAATCTCGGGCTGGTTGCGTCCTGCGGTGACAGTGCCTACAACAATATCGGTCTGCCCCGTGTAGCGATAGAGCAAGGTTTTGAACGCTGCCAGCAGTGTCATGTAGAGGGTAACGCCTTCTTTCTGACTCAATTTCGCGATCGCCTCGCTCAAAGTTTGAGGTAGCGCTAGACATTGCCTTGCACCCCGAAAAGTTTGGATTGGCGATCGCGATCGATCTGTGGGCAGTTGCAGCGTTGACAGATTCGCTAGTTGCTGTTTCCAGTATCTCAGTTGGTTTTCCAGCACCTCTGGCTGTAGCCATTGCCGTTGCCAATAGGCAAAGTCCGCAAACTGAACCGGCAGTTCTGGCAGGGGCGATCGCCCGCCCAAAGAAAAGGCGCTGTAGAGTGTCGCCAGTTCCTTCATAAACAAGCTGTACAAAGAAACACCATCGATCGCGATGTGGTGTATGGTCAGGAACAACCTGTAATCAGCCTCGCCCAACCGCATGAGAGTACCCCGCAGCAGTGGCCCTTGGGTAAGGTCAAAAGGCTGCTGCGCTTCCAAAGTTCCCAGCCGCAATGCTTCAGACTCCCGTTCTGCCTCTGGCAATTCCCCAATATTCACCACTGGCAGGATGAAATTAAAGGCATCTTGAATCACCATCACTGGCTGCCCATCCACGACAGCAAAGGTCGTTCGCAAAATTTCGTGACGCTTGATGATTTCGTTGATGCTGCGCTCCAGAGCAGCAATGTTGACGGAACCAGGTAGGCGAATGGTAATCGGTTCGTTATAAAAAGGTAGATCGGGAGCCAGTTGACATAAAAACCACAGTTGTTGCTGGCTGAAGGATAGAGGTAAGTCCCGATGCCGCGAAATCGGTTGAATCGAGGAAGGCTGGGGTGTTGGAGATTTTTGACTGGCGATTTCCAGATTGCGAGCCAGATCGGCGACTGTGGCAGACTCAAACAAGGTACGCAAAGGTAACTCTACCTGGAAAGTGTCTCGGATTCGAGTTGCAATCTGCGTGACTACCAGAGAGTGACCTCCCAATTCTAAGAAATTGTCGCGAATACCCACTCGCTCTAGTCCCAGAACTTCGGCCCAGATTCCTGCCACCACATCTTCCACAGGAGTTTGAGGTGCCACATAATCTTGTCCTAGTTCGGGAATTTTAATGGCAGGCGCTAGTAGCTTCTGACGGTCTATTTTGCCGTTGGGCGTGAGCGGCATGGTTTTCAGGAACACAAAGCTGGAAGGCACCATATAGTCTGGCAACTTATCTTTCAGGAAGTTACGCAACTTGCCCGCTGTCGTGCGTTGCAAAAATTTTAAGAATCCTTGAGTTTCTAGGAGGTAGTCGATACTCTGCTGAATCACAGCTTTTTCACTCGCTGTGAGAGATAACTCAATTCCTGCCTGATTTCCTTGACACCAAGCGACAGTTCCCTCAAAACATCGCTCTTCGGTATCTCCCGGTAGCACGAGGCGCAAGTGCAGGCGTTTACCTTTTGACCAATTATCTGGCACTCCGATCGCGCCAATCCCACTGATCGATATGTCTTCTGTTTCTAACTTAACTGAGCGATCGCCATCAAATTCTGCTAAACACTCGCTTTTAAAGGGTATTCGTTCTGCGGTGACCTTGGAAACAACATAAGCGGCGATCGAGCGCTTCTGTCCGGGGACATCTTCTTGTGCTGCTACCACTGCTACCTGCACGTCGGGGTGTTGTCCCAGCACCGCTTCAATCTCGCCTAGTTCAATGCGGAAACCGCGAATTTTCACTTGGTGGTCGATGCGGCCTATAAACTCGATATTGCCATCCGGCAGATAGCTACCCAAATCGCCAGTACAGTAAAGCCGATCGCCTGTATGGGGATGAGTGATGAAGCGTTTGCTAGTCTTTTCCTCATCTCGCCAATAGCATCGGGCTAGACCAATTCCCCCAATATAAAGCTCTCCGACTACTCCCTCTTGACATGGTTCCATCGCTTCGTCGAGCACATAAAAATGCTGGTTGGTCATTGACCCACCGTAAGGGATACTTTTCCAGGTGGGGTCTATTGTTTCGATGGGATATAAAATCGACCAGATAGAAGCCTCCGTTGCACCTCCTAAGCCGATGACAGCAGGGATTAAAGATTCGTCTAGCTGAGAGCTTGAATCAAGGCACTGGCCGGGCTGGACGCCCGCCCTACTCAACTGAGGTTCAATATCTAAATCTAAACTTTCCGACACCCACCTAGAAACTAAATTTTTGATTTGATCTGGCAAAGTCAAAGGTATCCAATCGCCGCTGAGAAGGACTAATCGCAGAGACGAAGATAAATCTTTGCTATGAACAGCGGCATAATCTACCAGCATCTGCATCAATGCCGGTGCAGAGTTCCAGATAGTGACTTGTGCTTGCACTATCAAATCGACCCAGTGAGCGGGATCTGGCGTTGCTGATACTTGAGGGATTACAACAGTTCCTCCTGCTGCCAGCAAGCCGAAAATATCATATACCGATAGGTCAAAGCTCAGGGAAGATAGAGCTAAGACCCGATCGCCCGCTCCCACTTCAAAGCGTTGGTTGATATCGAGTAGAGTGTTGACAGCACCCCCATGCTCGATCGCTACTCCCTTCGGTTGACCAGTTGAGCCGGATGTGTAAATCACATAAGCTAAATTATCCGATGTCACCCCACTGTCTGGATTTTCCTCTCTGGAGCGATCGACAGTTTCTAAATTCCCATCCAAACAGATGACACGCGCTTGATGCGAGGGAAGAGACTCGACTAAATGCTGTTGTGTAAGCAACACTGGCGTTTGAGAATGTTCCAACATAAATGCCAGTCTATTTGCCGGATAATGCGGATCTAGCGGTACATAAGCTCCCCCTGCTTTCAGAATACCTAATAGACCTACAACCATCTCCAGCGATCGCTCCACACAGGCTGCCACCAATACCTCTGGCCCAACACCCACAGTCTTCAGATAATGTGCCAACTGGTTAGCTTGAGAGTTTAAGTCCTGATAAGTTAGCTGCTTCCCTTCAAAAATTACGGCAATGGCATCAGGCGATCGCTCTACTTGGAACTCAAATAGTTCGTGAATGCACCTATCCGGGAAATTATCTAACATTTTATTTTTCCTTATATCGAGGTATACAGAGTTTTTTTTTCTTTGTTTTCGTAACTATTGCTGAGTTAAGCTGATCCAGCCAAAAGGCTTAAATTATTAACAAAAATGCCGTCATACATAAGGGGTTAAACCCCTTTATACAAGCCCATAAACCTAGTCACTGGCATCGTTATATTTTAGTTGCTATTCCTAAACTCACCTATTATATTTCTATAAGGTTCACTTAGCGCTAATGTCCGAAAATTAGCTACGTTGTTGCGCTTGAGCGCTCTAGTTGATACATGAGAGCGCTCAAGCGCAACAACGTACCTTTCTTTAATGTGAAACTTGCGTCCATGACTGATGTAGCAAAACCCTTGAAAAAGGGTATTGCCAATAATCGAAAGACGAAAATATAGAATAATTTTTAACTATCAAATTTTCAGAAAAATTATACCTGCTACCTTCTCCTTATTAAATTTTCTGCTGAATAGGAATCTCAATCACGAAATCCGCTCCCTTACCTCGTGCTGAAATACAAGTTAAGCTCCCCTGATGTTTTTCCACCACAATTTGATAGCTAATAGCTAACCCCAAACCAGTACCCGATCCCACAGGTTTCGTAGTAAAGAAAGGATCGAAAATTTTTCGACATACTTCCTCAGTCATCCCCGCTCCATTGTCCGCAATAGATATCTCCACTTTATTACGGTTTACGACTCTGGTGCGAATGCAAATTTTTCCTTTATTATGCGTCACAAATTCTTTTTTCTGTGCAGCTACTGTGGGACAAACCGCAAATGACTCTTCAATCGCATCAATCGCATTGTTGAGTATATTCATAAATACTTGGTTCAAAAAGCCGGGGTAACACTCTACCCTAGGCAATTTTCCATACTCTTTAACAATTTCAATACCTAATTTTGAGGTGCTGGCTTGTAGCTGATTTTGTAACAGCAGCAGAGTGCTATCGATCCCTTCATGGATATCTACTGGTTTCATTTGAGCCTCATCCAAGCGCGAGAAATTCCGTAGCGACAAGATAATCTGGCGAATGCGCTCTGCCCCTACCTGCATCGAATCAATCAATCTAGGAAAATCTGAAATTATGAATTCGATATCAATATCTTCTGCATAGTTTTGAATCTCAGGAGTTGCATTAGGCAATTGCTGCTGGTAAAGATTCAGCAACCCCAGCAAGTGATCGACATAGTCACTAGAGTGGGTAAGATTGCCATAGATAAAGTTAATCGGGTTATTAATTTCGTGAGCTATACCACCAACCAATTGCCCCAGACTTGACATTTTTTCAGTCTGAATTAGTTGAGTCTGTGTCGCTTGCAATTCCTGTAAAGCAAGTTCAAGCTCAACTGCTTGTTCTCTCAAAAGTCTATTTTTTTCTTGTAACTCCAGCGTCCTTGCTTCGACTTTCTGTTCCAGCCTTTGGTTGTAATCGTCTAATTGCTCGTTGGCTGTTTTCAATTTTTGAGTTGCGGCTTCCAATTTACCATAGAGCATCGCATTTTTAAGGGAGATAGCTATCTGTGAAGAAAGTATCTTCAACAATTCCAGCCTCTCCGTTGTAAAGGCACCTACTGTCAGATTATTTTCTAAATAAATAATTCCAATTAGTTTGCCTTGATTAATAAGAGGCATAGACAAGATTGACTTCGGCTTGGTTTTGATGATGTAAGGATCGTTGATAAATATTCCTGAAACTGCTGCATCATTTAATGCGATATTTTCTTTGGCAATGCGAACATAATTAATCATAGAAATAGGAAGATTGTCACTTGTTTCAAATGGTGAGTCTGAATACAATACAACCGCATCACTATCCACAACACCTGTAGCTTCTATCAAAAGCTTTCCATCTTTTTCTAGAATCAGGCAGCTACTTGTAGCTCCGGCATTTTCCATCACAATTTTAAGTAACTTATTCAGCAACTTATCCAGCACTATTTCCTCAGCCAAGGCTAGAGATGCTTTGTTGACAGTAGACAAATCCAATACCGCCGAATTTCCTCCTGCGACCGATGTTGTTGTCCTATTAATCTCTAGGCCTATGGATTCTCGCTTTAGAATCTCGGAAAATACCAAAGGATATCTAGACTCTAAATCTTTAACTTTGGCATTGGCTCCCCAACGAATATATCCATAGTAAGCCTGTGTCAGATAAATTTGAGCAAACTTGTCTCTGCCCAGGGATAAATAAAACTCTGCCGCTAGTTCTGAAGCTAGTGCTTCTTCCTGAATGTATCCTTGTTCTTTAGCTCCCGTTATAGCTCGGTCATAATAGTCCATTGATTCTAAAATTTGCCCTTGAATCCTTGCTTTTTCGGCCTCCACAAGTTCGTACTTATGCTGGAAGTTAAAGGGGGCATGGAATGCCCATTTCTGCATTTGTTGTTGATTAGCTTCTACCAAGCTCATATATTGTTGTTGTTCGGCCTGAGAAACTTGAGGATAAACAGCGAGTAGAGCAAGGGAATAATAGAAGTTATGAGGAGCAGAAACTACCATACCCATGACGTTACCTGCGTGTTCTGCGCCTAAACTGGCGCTGGCAATAGCATTCTTAGGTTCTTTAAATAGATAAGAAAGAATTGTTTTGGCAAGATAGGAAACATATAGCAAAGTTCGATTGTTACTTTCAATAAAAACAGGCAGCATTTGTGTTTCATTAAAACTTTCGCCAATCAACTGACATTTTTCTCCACTTCTATCTTCAAGATTTAGCGTCATTTGGTGGAATATTTTGATGTAGTAGATTGAATAGTCTTGTTTTAGCTTGATTGCCAAATCAAGATATTGTCTTTGCTTATGATCTACAATGTCTAATCGCTCCCCCGTCAAAAATATGCTCGCGCAATAAACAGTAATACAATAACCAGCATATTCTATATCTCCAGTTTCCAGTCCACTTTGTAGCCCAGAGAGTAAGGGTAACAACGCTTCTTTACCATGCGCTTTCCAATGTATAACCAAACCATAAAATATTTGATGTACTTTACATATAAGCGAGTTCGCATTAAATTTATCCAACAACTTTAAAGCCAAGTTGCCTGCATGATATCCGGCATCTATATCCCCGATTGCCGAACACAGTATTACACTATAAGAGACATACGCAACAGCACTAAGAGGGGAGTTGCCGTGTTCCAGGCAGATTTTAACCAAGCTCACTATAAGCAGGGGCAAAATTTCGGGATTAGCAGCGACAGCAGGAGAAACAAGGGATGTCATTATCCTTAAAGCTGCTATTTTGTAGGGGTCTGTCATTTCTGGGATATTTTCTAAGTCGCTGAGCTTTGGTAACTCAAAAACAAAACCCCCGTCGCCCACTTCATTTGACAAGGAAACACCCAGCATATCCAATACTTGCAGACCCGTATCAATGGCTTTTAACATCTGATTTTGAGCCATATAAAACTGGATTTGGAGCTCGTATACCTTCACTCTTTCGAGCAGAGTGTTTGCTTTTTGCAAAACAACTTCAGCCAGGGTTGCTGACCTTTCGTAATTGGTATTAAGATATTCCGCTTCTACGGCTTCTACATAGAGTGATAGTGTCAGATTGTAGTTGGTCTGCCAACTGTTTTCTGCTAAGAGTTTTAACCCTACTCTTAGTTGTGTGACAGCAGCTTCATAAGCTGACGCTGCTTTGGCTTTCCGACCAGCTATTAAATTTAAGTGAGCCAGGTTATATTTTTCTTCTTGCTCGGTAAGGAATTCCACTCCGACATTTAGCTGGTTAACAATATCAAAGATATTGTCTTCTAGGATGTCTGGATTCATATTCTGTAACAAGAGTTGACCAATTTTCAGGTGCGTAGCTTTTTGCTGCTCAGTAGGAATCAGAGAATATGCTGCTTGCTGCACTCGGTCATGCAAAAATCTGTAGGAAACTTTGTAATTATTAATTTCTAATTGGGTTCCTTGAGTATTGGCTACTACCAAGGACTCATTACTCTGGCACAGTAACGGTATTTTGCAAGCACTTTCTCCCAAAGGCAAAATTAGACCAGTCTGAAGCCCCTCCCATAAAGCAGATGCCGTTTCTGATATAGATTTTTCATTGACTATTGCCAAAACATCCAAATCAAATCGATTCCCAATACAAGCTGCTAACTTTAAAACTTTCTGGGTATCTGAAGGTAGTTTTTCAATGTTTCTGGCGATGAGTTCGACGACATTATAATCGGCGATTCCTACAGTTTGAATCTGTCCCATGTCCCACTGCCATCTGCCAATGCTGAAGTCGAATGTCAACAGTTTTTCTGCGTAAAGGGTAGTGAGTAGCTGAGTTAAGAAAAAGGGATTTCCTTGAGTTTTATTGAAAACTAGCTCAGCTAGTAATTGCCATCTTTGTGTTTCATATCCATCGTTTCCTACAAGTAAACTTTCTTCCTCAAGTTGTTCTTGTTGATCGAACAAGCAAGTCAGAGGAGATGCTGCTGATAAGAAGCTTTCACCCAAAGTATCAGCAACTAATTGACTGACGGTATTAAATGTCAACGGTTGAAGGATGATATTATTGACGATCGATCCAGATGAATAAATACTATCTAAGGTCTGCATTAACGGATGAGCTGGGCTGACTTCGTTATTTCGATATGCTCCAATCACGAATAAATATTTGCTATCTCGGTCAGTTAGCAGCACATGAATCAATTTCAAAGAAGCAGAATCTGCCCACTGCAAATCATCTAAAAATAATACTAGGGGATGTGCTTTTTGGGTAAAAATATGAATGAATTGTTGAAAAACATGATTGAAACGGTTTTGTGATTCGCTTGCCCCTAGTTGAGTAACTTCGGGTTGCTCGCCAACAATTAATTGTAATTCGGGAATAACGTCAATTATGACTCTAGTATTTTGACCTAAATTATTTAAAATCTCCTGTTTCCAAAAATTTATTTTTTCAGAACTTTCTGTTAACAATTGTCGAATTAGTTCTTCAAAAGCTTGAATCAAGGCTCCATAGGGAATATTGCGTTTAAATTGATCGAACTTACCAGCGATAAAATAACCCCTTGCTCTGACAATGGGTTTGTGGATTTCATAAACTAAGCATGATTTACCTATTCCTGAGTAACCGGAAACTAGCATCATCTCGGCTGTTCCAGCACTAACTCTATCAAAAGCATCCATTAGATTGGCTACTTGCGTTTCTCGTCCGTACAGTTTTTGGGGGATCAGAAAATGACCTGATTTATCACACTTGCCCGGAATAAAGTTACAATTTTTTCCACTTTGCTGCAATTGATTTAGACATTGTTCTAGATCGGCCTTGAGGCCATAACCACTTTGATATCTATCTTCAGCAGTCTTGGCTATTAATTTCATCACAATGTCAGAAATTGCTTTGAGAATCTCGCCATTTTGAATTTGAGATTTGGAGTGATTGCTGCTAATTTCTACTTGCCTATTTTGCTCTTTTGCACATATAATCTTCCAGGGCGATACAGGCTGTTTAGCGATATGGCAGTGAACTAATTCCATTGGATCTGTAGCTTTAAATGGCACTTCACCGCACATCATTTCATAGAATGTGATACCTAAAGAGTAGAAGTCTGTGCGGTAGTCAATTGAGCGATTCATCCGCCCAGTTTGCTCTGGTGACATATAGGCAATTGTGCCTTCTAGTAAATTGGGATGGCTGAGTGTTTGGGTCGATCTAGACAATCGCGTAGCAATACTAAAGTCAGTAATTTTTACTTGGAGGGTGGCAGGATGGATGATGATATTTGTTGGTTTAATATCTTTATGAATAATTTGGTTGTCATGCAGTTTACCCAGAGTATCTGCTAACTGAATAGCGATTGATAAAAAATCTTTTAGTTTAAGCTTGTGAATGCTCAAAAAGTTTTTGAGTGCTTCTCCTTTTGAATCTTCTAATATCAATGCCAGACCATTGCGATGATTTTCTAATCCGTAGGGCTTGACAATACCTTCTAAATTGAGATTTCTAGAGAGTTCGTATTCATGTCTCAATTGCATAATCTCTTCGAGATTAGGATATTCTGCTCTCAAAATTTTGATGATTACAGCTTGTCGATCTTGCTTCCTCTGAGCCCGATAAACTACTGTATTCAAACCTTGGTTGATTTTTTCTATTAATTGGTAGTTAATCTTAATACTCATAAGCATTTAGTTAAATTAAATCTAGTGAGTGAATTATGTTATAATATACCACAGTCAATCTAAAAGTGTGCTTTTTTACACAATATCTGAGAGCTTTTTGGGAGTTTTTTGGTTGACTATGTTTGTGATACAAATTATCTTAACGTACTTGGGGTCTGATTAGAATCCGTAATTTCCACATGATTTTCATTTTATTGCTACTACCAAAAGCGATCGCAAGTTTTGCCACCCTCTAAATACCAATAAAAAATTAGGATTGTTTATTGTATAGTTGGTTCGCTCAAACCTGATGTTCTTTTCGTCTGAACAAGTAAGCAAATTGGTATTCCTAAATTCGCGGTATAATTAGAGAACAAAATTAGGCGTTCCTGATTTGGAGTATGATTTGCCTCGGAAATGAGCGAGTAGGGGCAATTCATGAATTGCCCCTACTCGCTCATTTCCGAGATTGCCTAAGCGACTGAATCATACCTAAATTCAGCAACGCCCATAATTTTTTGATGGATAGGGAAACGGCTGATTAACGTTGATAAACGTAGTCTGAAGCCCTAGGGTGCCGATACATAAAAAATCTTCAATAAAAATCGACTTTTTGAGCAGCGATGCACCTGAAAAATAGTTGAGTAAACACACTTAAAACTAATTTTTTAGTATCAAAAATTGACACTAATTACGCATTTTAGATCGAGTAAACAGGTTTTTCGCCAAAAGTTGTGCCTCTAGAGAATAATTTTTGTAAAAAAATCCGGTTTCAGACCACCAGTGCGTAAGTCCTAATTGAGAGAAATGATATTAGTTAAGCCACCCCTGGCATGGTGCGTTGCTACTATATGGTTCGATTTGCTCGACATATTGTTGATGGCGGCGCACCCTAAGACTTACTACGAGCGGGTAAATTAAGACTTAATAAAAAAACCCGCACTGGCGGGTTTTTTTATGCGGGAAATTAGCTCGAAGTTTGCTTAAAGCGATCGATAAACGCGATAATTGATCTCGGGGAAGATGTTGTCTATCTCCTGAACCTTCTCCAACCAGCCGGAATCGACTTTGCCTTCTTTGACTTCATCGTACAGCTTGTGGAAACGCATTAAGTGCGATCGCGTCCGCCGCACTGCATAGGGCACCATCGTCCCTGTACGCATGATAAACGCCCAGTCAGACGATTGAGCTAACAACACTTCCCGCGCAGCCTGATTCAAAGCCCGCAACTGCAACTCATCCTCTGCTTCCATGTTTCCCAATTCAATCATCCGTTCCGCGGCTTTGTGCAAGTGCGGGTAAATCCAAGCATTGGTATCGTTTAGCCAATATTCGTGGAAACCCCGGAAACCCCAGCTAGACTGGGACGGACGGCATACTTGCTGAGTCGGATTTCCGCGCAAATAATCGGCTAAGTGCGTCATTTCGTAGGTATTTTGGTCGTACCAACTCTTGCGGAACAGGTAGTCTAAGAACCAAGGCCCTTCGTACCACCAGTGACCGAAAAGTTCGGCGTCGTAAGGTGAAACGATAATCGGAGGACGCTGCATGATGCCGTTGAGGTGCTCGACTTGGCGTTCGCGATTAAAGGCAAAGTTGCTGGCGTGTTCGGCTGCTTTTTCCCGCGCCCAATACGGATCGTATAACTGTTTGTCGCCTAAACCCAATCCGCGACCGGTGATTTTGTGATATTTAATCCCGGTGTTTTTGCGCTGGCCGTTGGGCATGATGTAGGGTTTGATGTAGTCGTATTCGGCTTCCCAACCTAAATCTTTGTAAAATTCGCGGTATTCGGCGGCGCCCGGATAGCCGACTTCGGATGACCAAACTTGCTGGGATGATTCGTGATCCCGACCGAATGCTGCTACTCCGCATTCGGTGAAAATTGGGGCGTAGCTACCGTAGCGGGGACGCGGGCGGGCGTAGAGGATGCCGTGACCGTCTGTGAGGAAGTAGCGGAGGCCGGCGTCGGCTAACATCCTCTCTAAGCCTTCGTAGTAGGCGCATTCGGGCAGCCAAATGCCTTTTGGGCGGCGGCCGAAGTTTTGTTCGTAGCTTTCGCAGGCTACTTGTATTTGCGCCCAAACTGCTTCGGGGTACATTTTCATCAGCGGTAGGTAGCCGTGGGTGGCCCCGCAGGTCATGATTTCAAGGTTGTTGCTGTCTTGAAATTGTTTGAAGGCTTTGACTAAATCTCGATCGAACTTTTCCCAATAATTCCGAACTTGGGAGAAGTGGGCGGTGTAATGTTCGGCTAAGTACCTAACGTGACCGTTGTCGCTGTTGTGTTCAATTTCGAGTTCGGCTAGTTCTTCGAGTTTTGCTAAGTGGTCGTCGAAACGGTCTTGCAGCAAGGGGTCGCGCAGCATGGCTACCAAGGGCGGTGTCATGCTCATGGTAATTTTAAAGTCGATGCCGTCGCGCTTTAGCCCTTCAAAGACTTGCAGCAGGGGAATGTAGGTTTCGGCGATCGCCTCAAACAGCCATTCTTCTTCTAAAACGTAGTCGCTTTCGGGGTGGCGGACAAAGGGCAGGTGGGCGTGGAGAACGAGGGCGAGGTAGCCAATAGCCATAATGATTTGGATGACGCCAGTTAGGGACAGCTTTAAAATATTTTAAGATTTTATGCCGAAATGGGATCCACAAAGTTCAGTGTTTTTTTAATGACCTTTGTGTGACAGACTAAATCTTCGCAAATTCTAATTTTGTGCTTGCTGCTGGATTAAGACTGCTGCTGTTTGAGAGTCTACTGGCTTTGAGAAAAAGAATCCCTGGGCGAACTCGCATTTTAATCCTTTGAGTATCGATAGTTGCGAGGCTTCTTCGACTCCTTCTGCTACTACATCCATTCCTAAATTGTGGGATAAAGTCACGATCGATCGCACAATTTCTGTGGGGTCGATGCCTCCTTTGCCGAGGTCGAAGTCGCCTCCCATCCTGCTGACAAAGGATCGGTCTATTTTTAAGGTATTGGTGGGGAAGCGGTGCAGGTAGGAGAGTGATGAATAGCCGGTGCCGAAGTCGTCGATGCACAGGTGTATGTTTCGGGCTCTAAGCTGCACCAGCATGGCTGTGACTGATTCGGAATTTTCTATGAGTACGCTTTCGGTAATTTCTAGCTTTAAACTGTTGCCGTCGAGGTGACTTTCTTCGAGAACTCGATCGATATATTCGATTAAATCTGGCTGAGAAAACTGTTTGACTGACAGGTTGACGCTGACGCTTAAGGGCGGGTTATTTTGAAATAGCTGCTGCCACTGGCGGATTTGCTGGCAAGCTGTGCGGAGTACCCAGCGGCCCAGCGGTACGATCAATCCGGTTTCTTCGGCTATGGGAATAAATTCGTTGGGCGAAACTAAGCCTCGTTCAGGATGCTGCCACCGCACCAGGGCCTCAAAACCGATAATTGTGTTATGGGCGATCGACATAATCGGCTGGTAGTGAATGATAAACTGGGGTGTTGGGGATAAGGGAGGTAAGCCCGATCGGGCTGATTGCGGAGAGTCTTCTTCTCTAGCGGGGTCTCTAATTGATTCGATCGCCCGTCGCAGGTCATTTTCTAACTGCAACAGCTTCAAAGCGTGGGCGTGCATGGAACTATTGAAAACTTCGTGTCGGGCTCTGCCGAGTTCTTTGGCGCGGTACATGGCTGTATCGGCGTCGCGTAGCAGGCTTGTCGGTTCCTCGTATTCGCCGGAGCTCAATGCAATGCCGATGCTGGCGGTGATAAAGACTTCGTGTCCGTCTAGCAGGATGGGGGAGGTGATTGTCTTTTGCAAGCGGTTGACTATGTTGGTAGCTTCATTTACGCCGTCGATGTCTTCGAGTAACAGCACAAATTCGTCTCCTCCGAGGCGGGCCACTGTATCTCCGACTCTGAGACAAGCTGTTAGACGCTGCGCGATCGCAACTAGCAGTTGATCGCCGATCGCATGGCCGAGGGAATCGTTGACTACTTTAAATCGATCTAAATCGAGAAACAGCACGGCAAATAAGTAGTCTTTGCGCCGTTTTGCTAGCCTCAGAGCGTGTTCCAGCCGATCGCTAAATAGCGATCGGTTGGGCAATCCGGTAAGGGCATCGTGAAAAGCGTCGTGCAGCAATTGTGCTTCGGCGAGTTTGCGCTGAGTGATGTCGTGGCAGTTGATCACGATGCCCTTGACTGCCGGATCGTGCAGTAAATTGGTGGCTACAGCTTCTACATAACACCAGGAACCGTTGCGGTGGAGCACTCTATACTCCAGGGGGCACTGGCTTGTTTTGGGGTTTTCAATGGCTTTGTGGAGGGTTTGGGCGATCGCGGCGCAGTCGTCGGGATGAACAGTCCCTAGGGCGCTGCGCCCGATCGCCTGGTGGGGCGCGTAGCCTAAAATTCGCTTGACGGAAGGGCTGATGTAGCGGAATATGCCCTCGGCGTCGAGAATGATCGTGATGTCTGTGGCGTTTTCAATCAGCGATCGAAATCGCTGTTCGCTTTGTCTGAGGGCTGATTCTGCCTGTTTGCGTCCGCTGATATCAAGGGCTACTCCGTCTATAATGATGTCCCCGTTTTTGTTTTTGGAAAATCTGGCGCTGTCTTGCACCCACTTGACTTGGCCTGAATTCAACAGGATCCGGTACTGGCGATCGCAGGGCAACAGACTGGCACTCGATGCTGCGACGCTGCTGTCATAGGAACTTTTGTCATCGGGATGGATGATTTTGGTCAACTGTTCGGGGTACGCCATTGCTTCTTCTGGCCCGATCCCAGTAAGTTCGCGCACCCCCGGACTAATGTAGGGCATGGAGGTTGTGCCGTCTGGATGCAGCACGGCGCGGTAGACTGAACCGGGAATGTTGGCTGCCATTGTGGCTAGCTGTTGCTGGATGCCGCGGACTTCGGCTTCAGCGCGTTTGCGTTCTGCGAGTTCGGTTTGGGCTTGTTGGTAGAGTTCGGCTTGGTGGATTGCGATCGCACATTGATCTGCGATCGCTTTGAGTAGCGACAGTTCTTCGGCGCTCCAATAGCGATCGCGATCGCACTGATAGATACTAATTCCTCCCAAAAATGACTGACGGTAAAGCAGCGGTGCGATCGTGACGGTGCGAAACCCTACAAACTCTGCTGATGCTTGCAGGGACGGGCACAGGCCCGATAACTCTTCGATGACGACGGCTTCTCCTGCCGCGAGTTCGGTTTGGTAGTGTTGGGCAAATGTGCAATTTAGCCCGATGAGTCCTTGTTTCTCTGCGGCTTTGCTGATATGGCGGACTACAATCCTGCCTTCAGCATCTGGCTGCAAGATCGCGCAGCCGCTGATTTCGAGAGATTCGTGCAGTTGATCTGCGGTAGTTTGCAGCACTTCGTCGAGTACCAGGGTTTCGCGCATGGCTTGGATGATGCGGTTGACGATCGCCTCACGAGTCGCTTGCCGCTGAATTTGGGCGATCGCGAATTGTTGCTGGCGGCGCATTTTGTATTCTTGGAGCGATCGTTCTAATACTGTTGGCAGCCTAAACAGCCGCCCTTTTAATACAAAATCGTTCATGCCGGCTTTGATGCACTCAACTGCCGCTTCTTCTCCCAAACTTCCCGTTACTAAAATAAATGGTATTTCTTGCCCTAATTCCTGCATTAATTTCAACACTTCTAAACCGTTAAACCCAGGGAGGCGGTAATCTGACAGCACTGCGTCGTACTTGCAATTGTGGATCAGTTGTCTGCATTCTGTTGCTGTTTCGGCAGTATCGTAGTTAAAATTTACTCCCCCCGCTTCTAACGCGAGCACTATTAATTCCAGATCTTCCGCCATGTCTTCGACAATCAACAATTTTAACGTTGATTCTGATACTGTTTTTAGTAAATAGTTTGTCTGAGTTCTATCTAACATACGGTATTGTGGAGTATTAAATTTGTTGTTCGTTTTTGGGCTAGATTTCATTTATTAAATTGAGTATAGTTAAGTTTGTATCACTGTTTTTAGTTAGATTTTTAATGCTTTAGCAATATTAATGATGTTTTGATGACATTGATTTAGCACGTGCAACGGAGGGCTGGCAGAACCGACTGTTACTTATTGAACTGTATAATAGTTTTCAATTATAAATTAAGAACTACTATAGCATCGAAGGCGAAGAGTGACGTATGTCTGGTAATAGGTAATGAATAATGTGCCAGAAAGCTTTTGAACAGCAAGCTTTTCGGTGATTGCCGATTACCTTTTTCCCGATTACCCAAGCGTACCCGATCTTTCTGAGAACTGCTATATACTGGTCACTTGCGAATCTACATTGCTGTTTGAGATTGTTTGCCTAGTTTAAAGTAGAACGTGGCTCCTTGACTAGGTATGCTTTCTGCCCAAATCGTGCCGCCGTGGCGGTGAATAATCCGCCCGACGATCGCCAAACCGATCCCCGTACCTTCAAATTCTCTCTGGGAATGCAGCCTCACAAAGGCTCCAAAAAGTCGATCGGCATATTCCATCGGAAAACCCACGCCGTTATCCTTGACAAAAATCGTTCCATCAGGTAAGGAATCAATAACTATTGTAGCCGGAGTGCGTCCGCGGCTGAACTTGACGGCGTTGCTAATCAAGTTGCTGAACACCTGTTGCAGCAAGGTGGGATCTCCCATCACCGTCGGCAAATCTCCGACGGCAAATTCAACGCTGTCGGGAGTTGGGCCCAGATCTCCGGCTGTTCGGGGTTTAGTCAATTTAATCGCAGTTTGCACCAGGCGGGTGAGATCGATCGGAATTTGCACTAACTCGGTGCGGCCCACCCGCGAAAGAGCGAGTAAACCGTCAATCAACAAACTCATTTTTTGGCTGCTATCATCAATCACTTCCATGTAGTGAACGATTTTAGGATCGTTCAAGATTTCAGTTGATTCTAAGCGTTGTTTCAAAGCATTAACAAAACCTGAAATATGGCGTAAAGGAGCGCGGAGATCGTGGGAAACAGAATAGCAAAAAGATTCTAATTCTTGATTAGCAGCCTCTAATTGCTCAGTGCGTTTCGACAAAGCTTGTTTTGTCTCAACCAACTCAGTGATATCGCGAGAAGTGCCAATTAAAGCATAAACCTCGCCATCGAGATTCCTGAGAGGAATTTTAAAAGTGTCGAAGTAAACAGTATCGCCGGACAATACAAATTTTTCTTGCAAGTGTAGAGTTTCACCTGATTCAAATACCAGCAAGTTTTCACGCACAAATTTTGTGACAACTTCAGGGGAAAAACACTCAGACACGGTTTTTCCTTGCATTTCTTTTCGGCTGTTGAACCCTGCCATTTTTGCCAAAGGTTGATTGACAAAAACCTGACGCATATCTTCGCGTTCTACAACAAAAATGTGATCGGGTAAAGCATCAAAAAAAGTTTCAAGTTCGGCGGTACGCTGGGCAACTTGAACTTCTAAAGTTTCGTAGAGCTGTTTGAGTTCTGCTTCGGCTCGTTTGCGATCGCTGATATCTTGACCGATGCCGATGTGTCGGCCGTCGGAGAGACGAATATTTGCCCAAGTAGTGTCAATTATTCGCCCGTCTCTAACTGTTGTTTTGAAGTCTTTCCAGTTCTCAGTTGCTGCTTGGATTTCATCCAAAACGTATTGGCGGTATTCTGCCTGCGGGTAGCATTCGGCAAAGATATCGTAGTTTTTGAGTTCTGCAAAACTCCAGCCCAGCACTTTTTCCCAGTAGCGGTTTACCCACTCTATTTCACCGCTATGTCCCAAGAATGATAGCATGACTGGCACGTTGTCGAAGATTGTTTGCAGCACTTCGTTTTGCTCTTTTAAGGATTCTTCGGCTTGTTTGCGTTGCGTAGCTGCCGCCACGGCATCGCTGATGTCGAGTATCGAACCGATAATTTGCTGAATTTGTCCCCCTGGGGTTCTTTTGAAAATTGTCGATCGATCGTGCACCCACCGCCATTCGCCGTTTTTGTGTTTGATTCTGTAGTCAGTGTCATTTGTAGCGTGAGGGTTGGTGCTGTGTGCCAGCCACTGCATACTTGCACTTAACTTGTGCAGATCCTCGGGGTGAACTAAGCTAGAAATAGCTTCTGTACCCAACTCTTGCATTTCTTGGGGAGTGTAGCCCAGGATGGCTGTGACGGCTGCATTGGCATAGATATTTTGCTGTGCTTCTGTGTCGTAAATGTACAGAAAGTTCGGGAGGGTTGTAACAATGCTTTCTAAAAGTTTTTGCTGTTTTTGCAGCTCTAATTCAGCTTGTTTGCGCTGTGTCAAATCCAGCACAAAACTCACCCCAACTTCCTGGCTTCCTTCTAAAAATGCAGCGCCTAGCAGCACCGGAACGCGGCTGCCGTCCGAGCAGATGTATTCTTTTTCATAGGGAATAGCTGTGGTGGTAACTGTCATTTCTGCAAGTTTTTGTTCGTCTAGGCTGCGGTACTTTGGCGGTGTCATTTTTAGCCAGCTAATTTTTTTTTCAAGCAAATCGTGTCTTGTGTATTTTACTAGGTTTAAAAAAGCTTGATTTGCGTCGGTAATCTGACCGTTAATTTCCCAAAAAAAGATGCCGATAATATTAGAGTTAACTACGCGCCTAAACCTAGCTTCGCTTTGACGCAACTGAGCTTCGACTTGTTTGATTTCTGTGATGTCCCGGGTGATGCTTAAAACTGTTTCTACTGAATTGTCCTCAGCAAATTCGGGAATTACTCGACTTTGATAGTATTTTGTCCCATCGGGAGTGGGAAAGTCAAATTCGATGGTTTCTTGTTTGCCGGTGCGACAAACTTTGACACACGCTTCGTCCCACAGGTTGCAAATGTGGGGGGACATTCCTAATTCTTTGTTGCTTTTGCCGATAAATTCTGAGGGGGGTTTTCCGGTGGCTCGTTCGACTTCTTTGTTGACGTAAAGGTGGCGCAGTTCTCGATCGAACCGCGCTATGATATCGGTAGCATTTTCCGCTAGGGCGCTGAAGGCCTGTTGGCGCTGGCGAAGTTGTTCTTGAGTGCGGTGCTGTTCGGTGATGTCTGTGGCAAAAGACAGAATTGAAACTAATTTTCCTTCTGCATCGATTAGTGCAGAATTGTACCACTCGCAGTAAATTACTGAGCCATCTTTGGTAGAGTTGCGGTTGCGGCAAACGTTGCGGGGTTCTCTGCTGTAAAACATTTGATTTGCCGCAGCGCTGACTTGCTCGAAGTCTTCTGGATAAATTATTGAGCATTCGTGCCAGTATTGGCCGATTATTTCTGCTGCACTCCAGCCAAATATTTGTTCGGCCATTGGCGACCACCGCACTACCCGCAGTTCGCTATCCCACTCTAGAACTGCCATTGGCGAGTTTTCTAGGTGAAATTCCCGCTGCGAGTTGGCTTGTTTTATTTTGGTTTGAAGTTGCTGGCGGAGTTCCTTGGCTGCGACAAAGCGCTCGCTGATTTCCTGTGCGTTTGCGGCGCCGGCTTTGGCTATCTGAGCAATGGTTTCTGCTGTTTGTTTTTCGAGTTCGTTCCAAGCGAGTTCGAGGGCTGATTCCACCTCCTCTAGCTCAGTGATGCTGTTCTGAAACAGTGCGGCACTTTCCACTGGAATTTCAGGCATATTTTTGACAGTTAAGCAAGTGTTAGGTTGAGACTTTTAAATTAAACTTTAACAATTAAAAATGTGTAGTTTATTGTTAAATTATACATTTTTACTTTTTAATTTGTGCGTGGCGCCGATTTTGAGTGGCGGCGGTGCTATTAAAGACGGCAGGTATAGGTTTAGCGTGCAGATCGGCACTTGCGATCGATCGCCCCAAAACTCTCCTCACCCAAGTACGGGCGCACTCTGCTCTGTATATTTTTGCACAGGATTGTGTTCCCGTGGCGTCGAAATAATACTGAGGCAGATCTGTGCGCGAGCCGATCGCGCATCCGTAGTAGAGCATTGGGTGTGCCGATCGCCAGCAAGAAGAGCGCGGCGGGGGAAAACTAACCCAGGGAAGTCAATTATTAGCCACCAGTGGCCCAAATGGTCGATCGATCTTGTTTGCGAACTCTGCCGGTGTGAAGTGAAAACCGTCCCTAGCCGACAAATACTCCCAAGTCGGTTTCGTCAATAAACAAAATCCTTTTAACCAAATTTTGGGACGGGCTAGAAGCCCATCCCACAAGAAAAAAGATTTTTGTGGGATGGGCTTCTAGCCCGTCCTAACTATTTTTGTAAGAGGTCTAATCTTAAAGTTATTCAGTCTTTATAGGTCTCTTATGACTGCTGCTACATCAGTTAAAACTCAGTACGAAGCTGTTATCGGTCTCGAAACTCACTGTCAATTGAGTACGAATACTAAAATTTTCTCCAGCTCTTCTACAGAATTTGGTAATGCTCCAAATACTAACATTGACCCAATTTGTATGGGGATGCCTGGAGTGTTGCCAGTATTAAATCAAAAAGTGCTGGAGTATGCAGTGAAGGCAGGGCTAGCTCTCAACTGTCAAATTGCACCTTATAGTAAGTTTGACCGCAAGCAATATTTCTATCCCGATTTGCCAAAAAATTATCAAATTTCTCAGTTCGATTTGCCGATCGCTACTAACGGTTCAATAGAAATTGAACTGGTGGACGAGACAGGCAATTCTACTAGAAAAAAAATCGGAATCACTCGCTTGCACATGGAGGAAGATGCAGGGAAATTGGTTCACGGCGGTAGCGATCGCCTCAGCGGTTCTACTTATTCAATGGTAGATTACAACCGCGCCGGCGTGCCTTTAATCGAAATTGTTTCGGAACCGGATTTGCGAACGGGCGCGGAAGCTGCCGAGTACGGTCAAGAATTGCGCCGGATCGTGCGTTATATCGGTGTCGGCGACGGGAATATGCAGGAAGGTTCCCTGCGCTGCGACGTGAATATTTCGGTGCGCCCCGTTGGCAGAAAAGAGTTCGGCACGAAGGTGGAAATTAAAAATATGAACTCTTTTAATGCGATCGAACGGGCGATCGATTACGAGATCGAGCGGCAAATTCAAGCGATCGAAAATGGCGAAACCATCATCCAAGAAACGCGGCTTTGGGATGAAAACAAGCAGTGTACTTTCAGTATGCGGATTAAGGAAGGTGCGAGCGATTACCGCTATTTCCCGGAACCGGATTTGCCTCCGATCGAAGTTTCGGCAGATCAACTGCACGATTGGAAAGCTCAACTGCCGGAATTGCCAGCAGAAAAACGATACCGCTACGAAACTCAACTAGGTCTTTCTCCCTACGACGCGCGGGTTTTGACTGACGACAAAGCGGTGGCTGAGTATTTTGAAAAGTCGATCGCCGCCGGTGCTGTGGCTAAAGGCGCTGCGAATTGGGTGATGGGCGATATCACTGCTTATCTGAAAAATGAGAAACTGGCGATCGCACAAATTCCTTTCCAACCGCAGGATTTGGCCGAACTGCTGGGGCTAATTGATGCTGGCACGATCAGCGGCAAAATCGCTAAGGATATTTTGCCGGAGTTACTAGCAAACGGCGGTTCGCCTCAGAAGTTGGTTGAAAGCAAGGGTTTGATTCAAATTTCTGATACAGGGGCGATCGATCGCGCGATCGATGCAGTGTTGGCCGCCAATCCCAAGGAGCTCGAACAGTACCGGGCTGGCAAAACTAAGCTGCTGGGCTTTTTCGTCGGCAAGGTGATGAAAGAAACAGGCGGCCGGGCAGATCCCAAATTGACCAATGAGTTGCTGGCAGCCAAGCTTAACAGCCCAGCCTAAGCAGTCGTTAAAGGAGTCGTGTAGCGGATAGAGTGGCGGGCGATCGGTTTTTCCTGAGCCCGTCCTTCCCGCTTCATGGTAACTTTACAATTAAGTATACATTTCTTGACAATATCTTCACATTTAGGGGTATCACCCCTCATGCCTGTTGTGTTATATTCTGTTATGTAGATGCACCCTGATGGCAAGGAGAGTTACTTCCGTAGCTCTCTCTTTTTTTTGTCTTTTTTTTGTGGGACACGGACGTGAAAATACGGATGAGCGGTTTCTGGAAGGTTTCAATCGTGGTATCGTGTAGCGGATAGAGTAGCGGGCAATCGGTTTTTCCTGAGCCCGTCCTTCCCGCTTCATGGTAACTTTACAATTAAGTATACATTTCTTGACAATATCTTCACATTTGGGGGTATCACCCCTCAGTCCTGTCGTGTTATATTGTGTTATGTAGATGCACCCTGATGGCAAAGAGAGTTACTTTCGTAGCTCTCTCTTTTTTTGTCTTTTTTTTGTGACTACGGTCGTAAAAATACGGATCGCAAGATTCTGGCTGGACAAATGCCGAATAATCGCAGCAGGAAAATGCTAAAGACAGTCAGAAATAGACAATAAGAAGCTGGCAATCTTGATATGTAAAGGTTTGAGGCGTTTGGGCTAGCTATACTTCTTCATGAAAATTTTATATAAGATGGTGTCACCCCTCATCCCTAATGTGTTATAGTCTGTTATGTAGATGCACCCTGATGGCAGGGAGAGTTACTTCCGTAGCTCTCTCTTTTTTTTTGTCTTTTTTTGTGGGGCACGGACGTGAAAATACTGATGAGCGGTTTCTGCTTGGAAGAATCCCGAATTGTGGAACCGCGAGGACGCTTGTCACGAAGGAAGATACCTGAAGCAACTGCCAATCTTCAGCCCGCAAGGTTTAAATCGTTGCGCCAGCTATACTTTTTCATCAAAGCCTGACAAACTGGGCTTCGCCCCTCATTCTCAATATGTTATATCATGTTACAGAGATGCACCCTGATGGTCGGGAGAGTTACTGAGGTGACTCTCCTTTTTTTGTCTGAATGGGGAGAATGGGAGAGGGGACAATGGCGAGAGTTGGCCATACTGATTGCCGATTACCCATTAGCAATTACCCATTAGCAATTACCCATTAGCAATTACCCATTAGCAATTACCGCTGGAAGTCGATTAATATCAACTTGAGTTATTAAGTGATTTTGACAGCATGAGCGAACAAGCTAGCGAGCTAATCAAGCAAGGGATTTTGCAATATCAGGCGCACCAATTTGAGGCGGCGCTGGATTCTTGGCAGGAAGCCCTGACGCTGTATCGCTCAATGGACGATAAGCGCCGATCGGGTGCAGCGTTGGGTAATATGGGCGTGGCTTACGAGGCGCTCTTGAATTACGATCGCGCGATCGACTGTTATCAGCAGCATTTGGTGTTAGCGCGGGAAATTGGCGATCGCCGGGGCGAGGCAAATGCTTTGGGAAATCTGGGCAATGCTTGCTGTGCCCTTGAAGATTTTTCTGGTGCTATTGATTACCAGCAGCAGCGTTTGGCGATCGCGCGAGAGACTGGCGACTTTCGCGGAGAGTTGGAAGCTTTGGGCAATTTGGCCCTGGCTTGCGATGCTAATGGAAATTTGCCCGATGCGATCGAGTGTTATCAGCAGCAATTGTCGATGGCGCGCGCCCACCAGGACGATCGCGTTGAGCGCAGTGCTCTCAAGAGTTTGAAGCTGGCTTACAAATATTTAGCCGATTACGAGAAAGCCGACGAGTACCGACAGCAGCAATTGGCGATCGTGCGGGAACTGTTTTTAACCGACAAACATCATGATTTTGTCCAACTTGCAGAAACAGTTGGTTTGAATCCCGTCGAAGATTTTGCCGGAGCTGATTTAAGGAATTTTGACTTGAACTACGCTGATTTGAACGGTGCAGATTTACGCGAAACCAACCTCCAAGGTGCAGATTTGACCTTGGCAGATCTCAGCGGTGCTTTGCTGAGTTCTGCTATTTTAATTGATGCTACTTTGTGCAATGCTAATTTGCGGGATGCTGAACTCAGCAGTGCCAATTTAAGCGGTGCAGATTTGCGAACCAAGCTGCCGAGGGCAAATTTAACCGGTGCAAATTTAACCGGGGCTAATTTGAGCAGTGCTTATTTACCGAATGCAATTTTAGTTAATGCGAATTTGACAAACACTGATTTCAAAAATGCTGACTTGAGCGGTGTTGATTTGAGCGGTGCAAATTTAAACGGTGCAGATTTAAGCCGCGCTGATTTAAAAAATGTGGTAGTGGAGAATGCGAGGTTTGTTGGTTGTTTGGGGATTTCGGAAGGGGTCAAAGTTGAGTTGAGGGCGCGGGGCGGGATTTTCGAGTAAAATGGGAATGTTGGTAATTGTAGAGGGGAATAAAAGCTATGACTGCCGTAACTGCAAAACGATTCTCGATCGCCGAATATCACCGTTTGGCAGAACTGGGATTTTTTGAATTCGATAACCGATTTGAATTGATTCGCGGAGAAATTATCAAAATGGCTGCTAAAGGTAGGCTTCACTCGGTTTGTAACTCAATGTTATTTGGAGAATTGTACGTGTTGATGGCAAGACGTGCTTGCGTGCGCGGTCAGGAACCGATTATTTTGCCTACTGATAGCGAACCTGAGCCTGATGTTGTGATTGCTCGCAGTCGCTCTGACAATTATGTATCTTCTCACCCCGAAAGTGCTGATATTTTGTTGGTGATTTTGCTGATTATTGGATATTTAATTTAGTAGATATTCAATTGGAAATGCACAGCGAACCTTATCAGAAACAAAGAGGTGGTTTCGATTATCGAGTAAAACGAGTGGTTTTGCCAAATGAGGTTGTGGTAATTCCAGGTTTCCCAGAGTTGTCTCTCGATTTATCTGCGGTATTTCCGGCGCAGATGGGTGAGTGAAGCTGAGGAGTGCGTAGGCGCAAGCCGGGGCGCAGCCATCGACAAACTCTTCGGACAATTACTGTTATGAGCTACCGCACTCTATTCATTGCCAATTCTTGAATCGAAAATCATATTATAGAATAACAAAAGCTATGACTTTCGCTACAGCAAAACGATTCTCGATCGCCGAATATGACCGTTTGGCAGAACTGGGATTTTTTGAATCCGATAACCGATTTGAATTGATTCGCGGAGAAATTATCAAAATGGCGGCAAAAGGTAGGTTTCATTCGGTTTGTAATACTCTTTTAGTTGAGGAGTTAATCATTTTACTGGCAAGACGCGCTCGCGTGCGCGTACAGGAACCGATTATTTTGTCAGATGATACCGAACCAGAACCTGATGTAGTGATTGCACGCAGTCGCTCTGACAATTATGTATCTTCTCACCCCGAAAGTGCTGATATTTTGTTGGTGATTGAAGTTTCTGATTCTACTTTGAAATTTGCTGATTATTGGATATTTAATTTAGTAGATATTCAATTGGAAATGCACAGCGAACCTTATCAGAAACAAAGAGGTGGTTTCGATTATCGAGTAAAACAAGTGGTTTTGCCAAATGAGGTTGTGGTAATTCCAGGTTTCCCAGAGTTGTCTCTCGATTTGTCTGCGGTATTTCCGGCGCAGATGGGTGAGTAGAAAAGATTGTAAAAGTCCTGTTAATCAAATTTCAGGACGGGCTAGAAGCCCATCCCACAATTTTTTTTCTTGTGGGATGGGCTTCTAGCCCGTCCGAATTATTTTTGTAATTCAGGTCTAGTAAAGATGCTACTGCGATCGCCCGAATTGATGGTATAATCCAAAAGTGCGATGGCTAAGCCCCGGCTTGTGCCTACGAACTACTCAGCAAAATACCACTATGCCCGCTGAAAATCTCACCTCGCCAGGCCAAAATATCCAGTTATCGGGTATCAGTTGGCAAACCTACGAAACCTTGCTCGCCGAATACATTGACCGGCCGCTGCGGCTGAAATACAATGGTGGCAATCTAGAGATTCTGGAACCTTCACCAGAACACCAATTTTACAAAACAATAATCGGCAGATTTGTGGAAACCCTGGCTGAAGAATTCGGACTGAACATTGCAGCCGTCGGTTCCACAACTTTTAAGCGTCCAGAACTCAGCAGTGCAGAACCAAATGAATGTTTTTACATCCAGAATTTATCTGCAATTAAAGGAATAAAAAGAATTGACACGAAGGAAAGTCCGCCACCTGATTTAGTAGTGGAACTCGATCTCACGAGTTACTCGGAAAATAGCTTGCAAGTTTATGCTGATGTCGGCGTGCCGGAAGTTTGGATTTATAACGGCGAACGCCTGATTATCAATAGATTAGAAAATAGAGCATACGTTTCGTGCGATCGCAGTTTAGCATTTCCCACTGTACCTATTTTAGAAATTGTCGGTTTTTTGCAACAGGCGGAAACAATGGATTATTTAGAATTAGTTCAAGCATTTCGGAATTGGGTAAAAAACCAAATACTACCAACCAATTAAGCTAAGGTGCATTATAGGTGTCGCAAACCAACGATAAATTATCACAGATAAAAATTCGATCAATAGTTTGGCTCAATAGTGATAAAATAAAATAAAGCACTCGTCAAAATCTCCATCACAGTCTGGCAGAGCCAGCACTTCTACCGATATGCGATCGCTAGAGTCTCACAACAAATACCCAGATTGCTTGTGGATGCAACTAGAAGCAATTCCAGTGCCATCAGTTGCAGCCCAAACCCAGCAGCTTGACATTCACTTGAGCCTCAATTTTAACGAGCATTGGGAACCGCTGCTGGGCGGCCGCGTTAAATTTGGTCTGCAAGGCGGAACGCTCAAACTAAATCTGGAAAACTGCGAAATTCCGGTAGCATCGCGTCAATTAGTGGGTGATTTTGAGCTGTCGCCCATCGACAGCAGTACAGAGATTTTGTCAACCGAAAGTCAGCGGGAAGTTCGAGACAACGAGAAGGCGGAAAAAATCCAGGAAACTGACTGCACGTTTTGTCATGTTTCCACAATCGGCGACGATACAAAACCCGCTTGGATTTTTTCATTAAAACGGGGAAAACAAATATTAAAAGGTTTGCTAAAAAGTGTTAAACTGGGAGAATTTCCCGCCAAACCATTGCGGATTGCAGCGGCTTTTGAAGTTGCGAAAGAAGATATTTATCTCACAGATGCGGAGGGTTTGTGGCCGCACGATATTACGCCAAATCAACATTCGGTTTTAGAAAGAATCCTGACTGTATATTTAGCAAATAAGCTCCAACCGGCTCTCAGTTGGGCGCTATTGTCTTACAATTTGCCTGCGGTGGAACAGCCTGAGGTGGAAATTATCGCGCCAGCCGAAGCCGAGTTGCAGGAAATGGTCGATCGCATTATAGCTGCTGAAACCGATGATTTTGTAGAACTGGCAACAATCGCCAATCTCAATCCCGCACTGGATTTCGCGGGCGGTAGCTTGCGCGGGACGAGTTTAAGTGCAGTGGATTTTAGTAGTGCAAATCTCCCGGCGGCAAATTTCCGGGGTGCAAACTTAAACGATGCCGATTTCAGCGACGCCAACCTGCAAAACGCTAAATTCGGCGGTGCAGATTTGAGTGGCGCTTTCCTCGGAAATGCAGATTTGAGCGGTGCAGATTTGTACCGCGCCAGTCTGGCTTTAGCAAACCTCAGCGGTGCCGATTTTAGTCGCGCAAATCTGCTCGAAGTTAACCTAACAAATGCTAATTTCAGCGGTGCGAATGTCAAGTCAGCGAGGTTTGGGAATAACTCGGGACTTGCGGAAGATGTCAAGCTAAATTTACAGCAGCGGGGAGCAATTTTTGAGGATGTTTAGCCCGTAAATGCCAGATCCCGTTCATCCATCCGCATCCATCGTGGCACGGGCCCAAAAGCCTGTGCGATAGATCGGTTCAAAAAATATCGCTCGCGTTTCTTAAACTTTTTGTGGCTTTGGCTAATAAATTTACAATTCTGCTGTAGAGCTATTGAGCGATCGCCTGACTCGATTCAATCTTTGCAGGCGAAGCTGTTCTGCCAGTAGCGTATTAATTTCTCCTAATTCTAAATTGACTTCTTGAACCTCCATACGAGTTCGGCGGAGGTTAGCTAGCAAACGTTTAGATGTTTCTGGATCGGGGATGCGCGGTTGTTTATTCATGGCAAGTTGTATTCCATCTTAACTTCTTCAATACTACGCTCCAGTGCCGGAATCCTTGCTTGGGTTCGTGCTATAGCTCGTTCTAGTAATTGTAGCATATCACCAGAGGCAACAGGTTGAGCTTGGGCAATTTGAAGCTGGATAGTAGATAGTTGAGAGTAGGAAGATTCAGCATCATCGGCTGCACTTTTCATTTCATCTAGTGCCGCAATCGTTGCCTCGGTCTCTCCAAATAGTTCAAAAATGGTTAATTCCAAGGCAGAAGCTTCATTAACAATATCTAAAGCCTGCTGTTTTAATTGATTTATAATTTCAGTAGTTCTTGATGGTAAATCAGCCATATTTACACCCCTAAAATTAAGTTATTGCCATAAAAATTTAACATACCATAGTGTAATCGATCAACATCCGAAGCAGTTCACAATCATACATACCGAAATCCTTTTCATCCATCAGCGTCCATCGTGGCACGAACCCAAAAGCCCGTGTTCCCGAATCGGTTCAAAAAAGAGCGTGAAGCGAAGCTATCTTCCCGCAAGGGTTCGGTGAAGGGTAGGGAATCGCCCTCAAAAAGAGCGATGGCTACGCCCGGGCCCCGGCCTACGCACTTCACCAAAACAAATTATCCCTCATCCTCCGATTTCACAGGAGCACGCCCAGAAATCACAATAAATCCTACCGACTCAAGAGTTAGGTGCGGGTGGCGAATTCCCGCTAAAACCGCTTGACTCAACAAACTTTCGGTACTAATTTCATCAGCCAAAACTGATTCTAAAAGCTGTTCCGATTTAGAAAGTCGATTCAAACGTAATTGCAATTGATTTACCCGATTTTTGAGTTGAATTGCAGCACTGGTAGCAGAATTATTGCACATTTCGACAAAAGCCTCGCGCCCGCGCAGCAATTCCTCCGATACCACCCGCCCCTTCTGACAAAAATCATCCCAATCCAGGGAATCTACAAAATTGTCAATCAGCGACGTGCGATTTTTAGACAAATTGTAATCCCGATTCGGGCCGCCTTTCCCTTTATAACCCCGCTGCAAAATTGCCAAAACTTCCGCATCTTCTACCAGAGACATTTGTTCGCTGCGAGCATCTACATACACAGTTTCAAAAATTGGCAAAAACAGAGCATCAGCGCGCCGTTGCAAAGCTTTTAAATTGTAATTTTCGATGTTTTGTGCTTGCAAAACTTGAGCAGCAGGCTGCACATCAGTTTGAATTGAATAATTAAACTGAAAGCCGAACCATTCCTTCCCCTCCGCAGCATCCCAACTTTCATCGTGACGCCACATCGCAAAAGCTTGACCCCGATCGTCCCAGCGAACATAGGCGCCCAGTGCATCAATTAATCCCTCGCCAGTTCGATAAAGAACGACATCGGTATTTTGATGAGCAATACGCCGATTGTAACTACCGTATTGCTGACAATAGGGAACTAATTGAGTTGTCAAATCCTTGGAGGGAATTAAGGTTTTTTGAGTAGGTTGATAGCGCACCAAACCAGAGATACTGGGATGTTCGACTTGTTTGAAATGGAGGGCTTGACACAACCAACCTTCCGCCGCCCGCTGCATTTCTTTATGGCGTGCGTCGCAGTTGTCGAGGGATTCAAAATACTGAGATGCGCTGTCATCAAGAATATCAATTTCATCGAGGGCGTATTGTTCATCGATTTTGATTTTCTCTTGTTCGATTTCAGTTTTAATCGATTCAAGTTCGCTTGATAGGCCTTTTGCTCCTTCAGTAAACAACTTTTCTTCAAGTGTAATCAGTTTGGTTTCGGCATAAAACTGAAGGCTGGCGATCGATTTGTTGAAGATATCAAACCCGTTTTTTAAGACTTGAAACCAAGCTTCGTGGGGGCTATCGGGCATATCCGGGCCTGCAAACAAACAAAATTGCACTCCCATTTTGCTACCAATGCGATCGACTCTGCTGAGTCTTTGTTCTAGCTGGTTGGGAAACCACGGTAAATCGAAGTGGACTAACCAATCTATAAATTGTAGGTTGACGCCTGTTTCTGCCGATCGATCGCACACCAAGACAAAACAATGCGGTTCAGTCTTAAACCGATGGAGATTCGCCTCCACATCATCCGCTGATTTGGTCATGTCATGGCTGGCGATCGCCTTTTTACCAAAGATTTTAGCTAAATTTTCCGCAATCTCTTGACAAGTCGTCGTAAAACTGGTGAAGATCGCAATTTTCGGGAAACGTTCGCCCGGAATCGGCCGTTTAATTTGCTGTTGAATTCTGGAGAGCAAATCGCGAGGATTGCTGTGATATTCGCGCGGAACCTTCAATGCAACTGCGAGAAATCGCAAAATAGCGATTCGTAACAAACCCAGTCGATCGAACCCTTCCTCGACCTTTGACACAGTGTTGAGCAAGGTTTCCAGCAGTTCCCTTTCTTCGGAAAACAGCGCAGTTCTGGTCAAAATTGCGGTGTCGCTTTGTCCAAATTCGCGATCGAGCTCTGGACTAGATTTTTTCTGCAAGCGAGCTTTGATAACCCGTTCCAAAACATTCAACCAAGTACCGGAAGCGCGGAAAAACAGCAGAAAAATTCTCTGATATTCGCTAGATTTGGGAGCAGCAGCGCGCCATTTATCGAGTACAGTTTGAATTTCAGACCACTGTTCGTCATTCAGATCGTACTCGGCTTTAGGTACTGTATCGCGATCGAAAATCACATCTTCCACCGCATCCCGGCGGTTGCGGAGAATGCGGCGGTGCAGGCGGTAGGTATCTCTAACGTGGGTGCGAATAGTTCGGATCAGGCGAGATTTTTCTTCGGTTTCTTTGGTTTTTAGGCTTTTTTCTAATTCCTTTGCCAATGCGATTAAATAATCATCTTTAGCAAAAAGAGTGCGAAGTTGAGCAAGTTTTGTTTGCAAAACAGCAGGCTGTGTTGTCTCTCGGAAATCGAGTAAAGTTCGACCAATTTCTTGACGGTTCTGCACCTGTGCTTTGAAACTTTGTAAATCGTCAACACGGTAGGTTGTGGGGTCTAGCAAGTGCAGCATCGTGAGAAAATCTTGCTCGCGGCCGATGACTGGCGTTGCAGATAATAACAATAAATTTTTGCTTTTATGAGCTAGTTTCTGGCAGAGTTCAAAGGATTGTTGTTGATTGCGATCGCTCGAATTAGCCATGGCTGCGAGTTCTTGCGCTTCATCAACAATCAAAAAATCTAGGTTAGCATTGCGGCTAATTTGATTGATTTCGCTCAAAGAAACAAGCTGCACTCGATCGGCAAAATGAGACAAATAGAATTTATTTTCTAACTCTTGCCGCCACTGTTCGAGCAGGTATTTGGGAACGATTACCACAGCGCGCCCGTTAGCATCGTCTAGCAAGAATTGGCGGAGAATTGTTCCCGCTTCTACTGTTTTCCCCAGTCCAGCTTCATCTGCCAACAAATAGCGCACGATTGGGTCTTCTAGGACGCGCCGCACGACTTCAACTTGGTGCGGGTACAGGTCTATGTTAGCAGAAATTAAGCCCGTCATGCCGCGACTGACGGCGCGCTGTTCGATCGCAGATTGGACAAAAGCCAAACGGCGATCGTGAAAATAGGGAGTTTCTTGGCCTTTAACTGCTAAAATGTCGATCGGATCGGCGATCGGGATATTGCAGCGAACGTAAAGCTCGGCTTCGACAGCTTGCAAACTTTGGCTGTCGGGGAGGTCAATTTCGTACTCTAGTTTATCTTCATCCCAGTCATAAACTCGGCCAATTATCCACCTTTCCTGACTTGTACTCCAGAGGTAGCAGCGGGTTTGACGCTGAAGTCGGGCTTCTTGTAGCAAACTGAGGGGTACAGTTTTGCGGATGCGGTTTTTTACTGAGCAAAAATATTCAACTATGGCATCGGGGTGGGATACCTCGACAACTTTTCCGATTCCCATATCGTTTTTGGGCGATCGAACTAATGAACCAACATCAATCATAATTTTAGCCTGACAATATCTGTTAGAATACACTAACGCCTGAGGGAATAGAATAACATTACATATGAGATTTATTGCATAAATTTTTGATGGATAGGTAAACCGCAGATATCCGGCAGATTAACACAGATAAACGCAGATAATTTTAAGAATTGATAACAAATGAAAGCAATCTTATCTGTTGATTGAATATAATTACGATCGCCCAAAAATAACGGTGGGATTCCCCGATTCCCATTTGGGGTATTTCTGCATCACACTGGCGTAAATTTCCGAGTCGGTGAAGGCTGTCAACCAAGCTTGTAGGGGAATCCAAGGCTGTTCCTCGAACCAAATTTTATCGGTATGGGCGAATTGACGGACAAAAGGTGCGATCGCCATATCAGCCAATGCTACATTATTACCAAACAAATATTTATTCTTGATTAACTTAGCATTGAGTTTCCCCAGATATAAAGCACATTCATCGCGATGTGCTTGAGCATCAACACCAGCATAACGCTCAGGGTATTTATAACGGTCAAGATGATATTTAAACCCATAATCAAATTGAGAGATAAGTTCCAGCATTTCTGCAACAGAACCTTCCTTTGGCCTCAACCATTTTTCAGGATCGTGTTGTTCCAACGCCCACAACATGATATCGATACTTTGATCGAGTACGCGCCCGTCAACATCAATCAATATCGGTACTGTACCTTTCGGAGATACGTCTAACATTTCTTGTGGTTTGTCTCGCAAAACAACTTCCCGCAACTCACACGCGCGATTGCTAATCATCAGCGCTAAACGTGCGCGCATAGCATAGGGACAACGGCGGAATGAATATAAAATTGGATATATTGGTGACATATAGTCATTGGGCATTGGGCATTTCTTGGTACGTAGTTGCGATGCAAGCGCTCTTGGGGCTCAAGCCCAACAACATACCTTTCTTGGTACGTAGTTGCGCTTCAGCGCTCTTGGGGCTCA
>NZ_JAEQCT010000059.1:0-29210 GCF_020738205.1 Microcoleus sp. PH2017_24_DOB_U_A | reverse complement strand
CGCTTCAGCGCTCTTGGGGCTCAAGCCCAACAACATACCTTTCTTGGTACGTAGTTGCGCTTCAGCGCTCTTGGGGCTCAAG
Organism: Microcoleus sp. PH2017_24_DOB_U_A; assembly: GCF_020738205.1. Taxonomy (NCBI): domain Bacteria; kingdom Bacillati; phylum Cyanobacteriota; class Cyanophyceae; order Oscillatoriales; family Microcoleaceae; genus Microcoleus; species Microcoleus sp. PH2017_24_DOB_U_A. The sequence goes on along the minus strand of NZ_JAEQCT010000059.1, from coordinate 29,128 downwards.
CCCAACAACATACCTTTTAGTCGATCGCACCATCGGATTTTTCCTTAGCATCATAGCACGCGCCCATATGTACTTGGTTGCGACGCTTAGCAAGCTCAATCTGATGCTGCCGCTCTAATAAAGCTTGTTTTTTAGCTTCGGTTTTCGAGTCATGACAATGAGGACAACTCACGCCCAGGACAAAAAATTCAGAAGCCTTATCTTCCTCACTAATCGGGTGACGACAACCGCGACAAAGTTCATAGTTACCAGGTTTTAAATCGTGAACAACAGAAACCCGTTCATCAAAGACAAAACATTCACCTTCCCAACGACTTTCTGCTTCCGGAACCGTTTCCAAATATTTTAAAATCCCGCCTTCGAGATGATAGACTTCTTGAAAACCTTGCGATCGCAAAAAAGCAGTAGATTTTTCGCAGCGAATGCCACCCGTGCAAAACATTGCCACCTTGGGTTTATCGCGCAAAGCAGTTTCTTGCTGCACCCATTCAGGTAACTCGGAAAAGCTTTTGGTTTTGGGATTGATAGCGCCTGCAAAAGTACCCATAGATACTTCGTAGTCGTTACGCACATCAACTACGACAACATCAGGATCGTCAAGCAGCTTATTCCACTCATCGGGCTTGACATATTTGCCAGCCATGAGAGATGGATTAATATCGGGTATTCCCATCGTGACGATTTCGCGTTTTAAGCGGATTTTTAGGCGGTAAAACGGTGCTTTTTCTGAGAAAGATTCTTTGTGAACCAAATCAGCAAAACGCGCGTCACTACGCAAGAATGCCAGCACTGCGCGCACGCCCTCGGATGAACCGGCGATCGTGCCATTGATGCCTTCGGCTGCTAACAAGATGGTGCCTTTGACGTTGTTTTTGTTGCAACAATCGATTAGCGGTGCTTTCAGCTCGGCAAAATCGGATAGTTCAACGAATTTATATAATGCAGCGGTTAAGAAATTAGCCATAGATCGAATTGATAGCACTAATTGATTTTGATATAAATATGAAAATTCAGTTAAAGCGGACGGTGGGACTCGAACCCACGACGTTCAGCATGGGAAGCTGACATTCTACCACTGAATTACGCCCGCGCTTAGTCTGTTTTACTGGCTTTTACTTTTTAGGGATTGCGGTAAACCATGACTAGATAAATATTATACGACGATTTTGTGATTTTGAGTCAATGATTTTGAGAATTATTTTTTGGGGTTGCCGATCGCCCATGGCGGCAAAATTAATAGGGTGCGTCAGTCTCGATCGCCGGAATTTTTCGGACAAACCTGAGATCTGACGCACCGTACACTCCAAAAGCCTTCTCCTGACGCAGGAGGAGACGGCAGTGCCCGTTTCCCTACCCGGAGATATTCGATCGCCCTTGGCCTCTTTTCTTCCCCCGCACCCGATCGAAAATCCAGACTTGCAAGCCATCCATGTAGGTATAAACCACCGGAATTACCACCAAAGTTAATAGCGTCGAAGTCATCAAACCGCCAATTACCGCCATCGCCATCGGACTCCGCACCCCAGATCCCGCGCCAATTCCCAGCGCGATCGGCACCATCCCAGCTATCATGGCGATCGTTGTCATCAAAATCGGCCGCAACCGCGCTACACCAGAATCCAGCGTCGCCTCATACATCGGTTCGCCTTCCTTCTGATTCATAATCGCGTAATCCACCAGCAAAATCGAATTCTTCGTCACAATTCCCATCAGCAACACTACACCAATCAAAGCGTACAAACCGAGAGATTTTTGTCCTACCAAAAGTCCCAACAGCGCGCCACCAAGAGATAAAGGTAATGCCGCCATAATTGTGATCGGATGCAAGAAATTGGCAAACAAAAGCACCAACACACCATAAATAAACAGTACCGCCGTTCCCAAGGCCCCCGCAAAACCGCTGAAAATATCCTGCATAACTTTTGCATCGCCCGAAGATTCTTGTTCCACGCCAGGGGGTAAAGGATTCATTGCAGGCAGTTTTTTCACCGCAGCAACAGCTTCTCCTAAAGTCGTACCTTGCAACAAATTGCCCTCTACAGATACTTGACGAGCTCTGTCATAGCGATCGATCTGAGAAGGCCCGCTACCCAAAGCAATATCCGCCACTGCCCTCAACGGTACTAAAGTATTATTTTTACCCGGTATTTGCAGATTCTTAATTGTTTCGATATCGCTGCGAAACTGCGGCGCCAACATCACATGAATCGGAATTTGTCGATCGGGCAAATCAAACTTAGCAAGATTTGAATCAATATCTCCAATCGTTGCCAAAGAAGCAGTGCGAGCAATTTGTTGCACCGAAACACCCTGATCCGCCGCCCGATTTGGATCGGGTTTTACCAAAATCTCCGGCTTGACTAAACTCGCGCTAGATTGTACCTCAATCAGTCCCGGAAGTTGCCTCATTTGTTGCGTCAGAGTTTCCGCAGTTTTGGTTAAAGCTTCCGCATTTTCACTCTTGAGGACGATCGACATTTGCTTCCTACCGCCCACACGCCCTTGAGCAAAACTCAGCCGCACACCGGGAACATCGGCAAGTTTCGGCCGCATTTCCTCCTCAAACTTCTGTTGTCCGATCCGCTGATTGGCGGGTTTCAATTTCACGTACAGACTGGCTGTATTTACGCCGCTAGCGCCCCCTCCGCCACCACCTGGCCCCCCGGATACTGTCGGAGCGCCTTCGGTCTCCAAAACGCTTTTTACGGCCCGATGGGCGAGCAATAATTTAGTTGCTTGCTGCACTGCTAAATCTGTCTGTGACAAGGTGGAACCGGGCGGCAATTCGATCGAGACTGTCGAAAGTCCGGTATCATCGCGATCGATAAACCCAGTCGGAATGAAAGGAATTAACTGAACGCTGCCGAAAAATAAAGCAACAGCTAAAATTAGGACGATCGCCCGATGCTTCAGCGCCCAAGTCAAAAGTCGGCGGTACTGATAAGAAAGTTGGTCTTTTTTGAGTTCCGCCTCGTGTCCACTATCCTTAAACAAATAAGCCGCCATCATCGGAGTTACAGTGCGGGCTACTAACAGCGAAAATAACACCGAAGCCGAAACCGTCACCCCAAAAGGTCGAAAAAACTGACCGGGAATTCCCGGCATAAAAGCCACCGGTGCAAACACCGAAACAATCGTCATCGTGGTAGCAACAACAGCTAAACCAATTTCAGCAGAAGCATCCAAAGCAGCTTGATAAGCCGTTTTCCCCATCCCGACGTGGCGTTCGATATTTTCAATTTCGACGATCGCATCATCGACCAATATACCCACCACCAGCGACAGCGCCAACAAAGTCATGCCGTTAAGCGTATATCCTACCATTCTCAGCACAGCAAAAGTAGGAATTGCCGACAGCGGCAAAGCCACAGCAGCAATCAAAGTCGCCCGCCAATCCCGCAGAAATATAAAAATCGTGACAATCGCTAAAACCGCCCCCAAAACTAAAGCATCAACAGAAGCTTCATAGGAATCTCGGATGTGATCTGCTAAAGTATAAATAAGTTCAAGCTTGACATCCGGCGGCAAAGTTTTTTCCATTTTCTTAACAGTTGCCCGCACCGCTTCTTCCACAGTCACGAGAGTGCTGCCGGTGCTGCGGAGGATAGCAAAAGCTACAACAGGCTTGTTATTGAGCCGCGCACCCTGACGCGCTTCTGCATAGCCTTCGTCAACTTTTCCCAAACTGGAAAGCGGCACAAAACCGCCTTTTGGTAAAGTAATTTGATAAGCTTTCAACTGTTCGATAGTTTTGGCGCTGCCGATGGTGCGAACTGTTTGCTCGGAATTGCCGATTTCAGTTCTGCCACCGGGAAGATTGATGTTAAAATTGCGAATTTGGTCGTTAACTTGGGTAGCTGTAATCCCCAAACTTTGCAGTTGTTCGGGGTTTAAATCAACTCGAATATCCCTGTCCCTGCCTCCAATTCGCTGCACTTGAGCGACACCTTTGACCGACAACAGGACGCGGCTGATGTTTTGGTCGATTAATTCGCTTAACTGTTCTACGGTTTGGCGATCGGAAACGACGGCGTAGGACATAATGGAACTACCGGCAAATTCCACCCGTTTGACGACTGGATCGTTGATGTCTTGGGGCAGGCTTTGGCGAATTTGGGCGATCGCATTTCGGACATCATTCGTAGCGCGATCGCTATTTGTGCCCAACAAAAAGTTAACTGTAGTATTAGAAGAACCGTCATTAACAGTAGAAATAATGTGGTCAATATTGCCCAAACCCGCCACAGCATCTTCTACTTTTTTCGTAACTTGAGATTCAAGTTCGGCTGGATCTGCCCCCGGTTGGCTGACAGATATCGAAACTGAAGGCACATCGATGTTCGGTGAATCATCAATGCCTAAAACCGGAAAGGATACTAATCCCCCGATTGTCAGAATTAAGAATAAAACAATCGTCGGGACAGGCTGTTTAATCGACCAAGCCGAAATATTAAAAGACATAATTGGAATGGGGAATTGGTAATTGGTAATTGGGAATACAGCCAATGGATCTCGGACGGGGCGGGTTTACTGATTCTCTCATTTGTATTTGAGGCATTGGTGAACCCGCCCCTACAGGAATTATGTTTTTTCACCAGACATTCAATCACAATTTTCGTAGGGGCGGGTTCACCAACAATCTTTGATGAGTACCGACAATTGACATAAACCCGCCCCCACCCAACGACAAATCCTGCGTACACAACCGCCCCAAAACATCGGGTGTGTGAGTGAGGGCGGGTTTATCAAGATTGTTTGTTACCGACAAATATCTTTGGTGAACCCCCCCTACAGTTGACTCAGTAACTAATCGTCAGGTGCTTAGCGTGGAAAATTATTAGTCTGTCGTCGCCAAATTCTCACCTGACGCACCCTACAATAAATAATGACTGCCAACTGCCAACTGCCAACTGCCAACTACCAACTACCAACTGTCTACTGACTGCTGACCTTAATTCGATCGCCATCCTTAAGATAACCAGCCCCAGCAACCACCACTTTATCGCCCGCCTTCAACCCCTTTTTAATCTGAACCTGAGCAGTCGTCAAATCACCAACCGCGCCCCCAGTAATCTCTCCAACTTCCACAGGTTGAGCCTGCACCTTGTCCTCGCCTACAAGTTTGTAAACAATAGAACTGCCGTCAGACTGTGGTAAAATAGCCTTAGCAGGGACTTTCAAACCTTGAGCCGTCGCCGTCGAAATCGAGGCGCGCAAAAACATTCCCGATCGCAAAAACTCACTTGTCGGCAAATCAATCTTCACCGTAGCCTGCCGATTTTGCGGGTCAACTAACGGCGAAATTTCTCGCACAGTTCCCGACAACTTAATCCGCTTATCAGAATCCGAAGTAATCTGCACCGCCGTTCCCGGCTGCACTTGAGAAACCTGAGTTTCCGGTACTTTTAATTGCAGTTCCAGCTTGTTTCCTCGAATAATCGAAAATAGTTTTTGACTTCCCGAAGAAACATCACCAACTCGACCAATTCTTTCAGATACAATACCGCTGTCCGGCGCTCGGACAATTGTTTGTTCGAGTTGAGTTTGCAACTGTTTCACTCGCGCATCATTACTGCGAACACCTGCTGCATTGTTCCCGACATTTGCGCGCGCGCTGCTGACAGCAGAGCCGGCCGTATTCACCTTAGCGCGGGCGCTGCTGAGGGCCGCTCTCGCCGTACTGATATTAGCTTCTGCTGTAGCTACTTTAGCTTGAGCCGATCGCACTTCTTCCGCCGCTTTGTTCTGTTCTTCCAAAGCTTTATTCAAATCAGCCTTAGCTTTGTTCACATCTTGAACAGCAGTATCTCGCTCGGTTTTGCGCTTTTCCAAATCTTGCTGGCTGATTACTCCCTGGGAAGCCAAATTTTGGGTGCGATTTACTTCTCTTTGAGCTTGAGCTAATTTAGCCTCAGCAGAAGCAATCCCCGCCTTAGCTTGCTCGACACCGGCTTTGGCTTGCTCGACACCTGCTTGAGCTTGGCCCACGCCCGTTTTGGCTTGCGCTGCGTCAGCGACGGCTTTTTCAACGCCGGCTTGGGCTTGAGCAACGCCGGCTTGGGCTTCTTGTTGGGCTGACTGGGCTTGTTGCACCTGAGCTTGCGCTTGTTCTACCGTAGAATCTGCCGATTCTACCTTAGCAGTGGCTTCGGCAATTTGCGATCGCAGCACCGAATCATCCAAAACCGCCATTACCTGACCTTTTTCTACCGCATCCCCTTCTTTTACCAAAACCTGCTTGATTTGCAAACCGTTGGCTTGCGGCAGCACCGGCAGCAAATCGTAGGGCGCCACAGTCCCCGTCGCTTCCAGAGTTTGAGCCACCTCGGCCGATTCCACAGCAGCCACTGTCACCGTCTGATGCGTCCCCTGCTGAGCCGCCGCTGGGGCTGCAACTGGGGGACGCGCGCTCTTCTGGCCCGCAGTCAAGTGTACTGCTAACAGCGTTGCAGCTACGCCAATCCCTGCGCCCGCCAACAGCGTCTGCCACCTGAGTCCTTTACTGGGAGGAACTTCTGGTTCTTCAGCTTCGGAAACTTCTGATTGTTCGTCTGGAACTTCTAAGGCTATTTCTCGTTCATCTTCTTCAGAGGAGAAGTGCCAGCGAGAGGTATCTGAGATGCCAGTTTCAGGCGCATCCACTGCTGATTTGCTGTCGCGCCCGCTCTGCACGGGGACAAGCGGTTGCTGTTCTTCTGCTTCTGAAAAAACTTGATTCGTCACGGTAGTTCCTCCCGCCGGTTTGAGCCTGGGGTTTTTGATATTGTAAAGAAAGATTGCGGTTTTAATATCTAATTTATTTTAGCTGAGCGTGCGATCGGTCGCGCCTCCTCCTTGTGGGTGAGTGTGGCGCCATTTCACCTGATAATCGCGATTTCGATCCGAGGTTGTGCGATCGACCTTTGACTCGATCGGGATTTTGAGGCAGAGTAATCTTAGCGCGATTTGCGATCGCTTGCAGGGCGATCGGACTCAGATTTTCTGTCCCAGAGCGTTTTTACCATCACCAATTCATCACTGCCAAAAGAATTTAATCTAATATTGAACTGATTATTGCTAATCTATAGTTTAATATAGCGATCCTAAATCATTTGTGAACTTCTTCTTACTCCCTCCCCTTACTAAGGGGAGGGTTGGGGTGGGGTAAAAAAAATACGATTCATTTAGGATTGCTATATCTTTGTTGTATAATACGGCACAGAAGCTAAAAAACTTGTGCCAGTTTAATTGATAAAATCACAATGAATAGTGTATTTACTCCCGTCCAACAGTTTCTAATTACTTGGTTGCTAGTGCTAGTGACTGGATGGTTTACCCTGACTGCTATCAATTATGTTGGGGAACTGGTCAGCATTTTAGTAACAGCGGGACTGATTGCATTCTTATTAAATTATGCAGTAATCAGACTGCAAGTATTTTTGCCGCGGGGAATAGCTGCGGGGCTGGTTTATTTGATGGCGGGTGTGGTAGTCGCAGTCATCGGTTTAACTATTGTACCGCCCGTATTCAGTCAAGCGAGACAGTTGGGGGTGAGGTTCCCGGACTTGCTGGAGTCAGCGCGGCAGCAGTTAGGCGAATTTCAAGCGTGGAGTGCCGATCGCAATTTACCATTTGACGTGCAAATATTGGAACAGCAGTTATCAGCCAAAGTCCAGGAACAAGTACAAGCAATCGCAGGTACAAGTTTAGGCTTAGTTGTCGGTACAGTTAACTGGTTTCTCGACTTAATTTTTATCCTGGTAATTTCATTTTATATGCTGCTAGACGGTCAAAGAGTTTGGCAGGGTTTGACCAGCATTTTTTCGCCGGATATTCGCTATGTTCTCACAGATACTTTGCAGCGAAACCTCCAGCGATTTGTCTCGGGACAGTTATTGCTGGGACTCTTTATGGCGACCTCGCTAACTCTGGCTTTTTGGTGGCTGCAAGTGCCGTTTTTTCTGTTGTTTGCCGTGTTTATCGGATTGACAGAAATAATTCCGTTTATCGGAGCGACGCTGGGCATCGGCACTGTTAGTATAATTGTAGCGTTTATCGATTGGTGGCTGGCGCTCCAAGTGTTGGCAGTTGCGATCGGTCTCCAGCAAATCAAGGATAATTTAGTAGCACCCCGAATTATGGGCAATCTCACGGGGTTGAGTCCGGTAATTATTTTTACAGCTTTGCTCTTAGGAGGTAGAGTGGGAGGATTGTTAGGAGTTATCCTGGCAATTCCCCTGACTGGGGTGGTCAAAAGTATCGTGGAAATTGTACTCAATCCCAAATTACCTCCGCAAACAGGTTCGTTTTTCTACAATCCTTTTAACGGCGAGGAATTGGGGAAAATTGCCGAAAATGAAAATAGAATAATTTTGGTAGCCGATGAAAAAAAATAGTTTAAGGTTTGTAGTAAGGACTTCAGTCCTTCATTCAATTGACAGTTGACAGTTGACAGTTGACAGTTGACAAAGGAAGGAAGAGGATTGGAGTAATGAATAGTCTGATTTTAATTTTTCCCTACAAGGGTTCCGGCTTTCAACCAATTCTTTCTGCTAAAAATTGTATTAGTAACGAATTCAGCCCTTGCTACTGATTCCGTGAAGAAAGGATTAGGGGCATCTCAGTTTTGCTATTATGTGAGTGCGAGCGTCCCCGCTCGCTACATATAAGGAAGCGAGCGGGGACGCTCGCACTCCTCAAACCGCTTCTTACTCTCCGAAAAAAACGCTCGCAAAGGACTAAAGTCCTCACTACGAACCTGGAAGGACTAAAGTCCTTACTACGAACCTGGGAGGACTAAAGTCCTTACTACGAACCTGGGAGGACTAAAGTCCTTACTACGAACCAACTTAAAATCTCAAACCTAAAACTTATGAAATGGTGGCAAAATCTTAAAAATAATCCTCTAGCTCGGTTGGGAGCCGTAGTGCTGTTAATTTTTTATACAGTCGCACTTTTTGCCGAATTTGTGGCTCCCTACGACCCCTACGACTCTCAATTAAACAGTTCCTTGCTGCCACCAACTCAGATTTATTTAAGCACCAAAGATGGGCGATTTATGGGGCCCCACGTTTACCCGACTACTCAGGGCCCAGTAGATGCAAATACTGGTGCTCGCGAGGTAATTGTAGACTGGCAAAAACCCTCTGCTGTTAGTTTGTTTGTCAAAGGTTCTCCCTATAAGTTTTTAGGAATTTTGCCTTGGGATATCCACCTGTTTGGCACTACAGGAGAAGGCAAAATTAACCTTTTAGGCACTGATGAACAAGCTCGCGATCAATTCAGCCGCTTAGTACAGGGCAGCCGCATTAGCCTCAGTATTGGTTTAGTTGGTATAGCAATTTCCTTTCCTTTAGGATTGTTAATCGGAGGAATATCTGGTTATTTCGGCAGTTGGATTGACAGTATTTTAATGCGCTTTGCTGAAGTATTGATGACGATTCCCGGTCTTTATTTATTAGTAGCTCTAGCGGCAGTCCTTCCGCCCGGATTGACAAGTGCTCAGCGATTTATTTTGATTGTGCTGATTACTTCATTTATCAGTTGGGCGAGTTTGGCGCGGGTAATTCGCGGTCAGGTACTGTCAATTAAACAGCTAGAATTCGTGCAAGCGGCGCGGGCTATGGGCGCCAACCCAATTTATATTATTGTCCGCCACGTGTTGCCACAAACTGCAACTTATGTAATTATTTCTGCTACTTTGTCGGTTCCGGGTTTTATTGTGGCGGAGTCGGTTTTGAGTTTGATTGGTTTGGGAATTCAACAGCCCGATCCTTCGTGGGGAAATTTGCTATCTTTGTCTACGAATGCTTCAATTATAGTGTTGCAGCCCTGGTTGGTTTGGCCTCCGGCGACGCTGATTATTTTGACTGTTTTGGCGTTCAATTTATTGGGGGATGGATTGCGGGATGCTCTCGATCCGAGAAGCATTCAAAGGTAATTGTTCAGTTGACAGTTGACAGTTGACAGTTGACAGTTGACAGTTTAAGAGCGACCTCTACCTAGAAGGAAGAGGATTGGAGTAATGAATAGTCGGATTTTAATTTCTCCCTCACTCGCTTTCTTGCTTTCAACCAATTCTTTCTGGTAATGGGGAATTGGTAATGGGGAATTGGTAATGACGAAGCAAAAAATGACCAATGACCAATGACCAATTACTTGTTTAAGTATTAATAGGTAAGCGGATGGTAAAAGTAGAACCAACACCGACTTGACTGTTTACTGAAATATTGCCACCCATCATGAGGCAAAAACGCTGGCTGATTGCTAGTCCCAAACCAGTGCCGCCGTATTTGCGCGTGGTAGAAGCGTCTGCTTGGATAAAGGGTTGGAAAATGTTCTGCAATTCCTCGGGATTCATGCCAATTCCTGTATCTGTACAATTAACTACTAAAAATTCTTTACTGGGATTTGAGGATGGAGAATTTACCGCAGGTTCCGAACTGTTTTGTGGTGTCGCTTCGCTGCTGTAGCCGGCGATTTGTTCTCGGCTGGCGCTGAGGGTAATTGTACCATTGTGAGTGAATTTGGCGGCATTGCTTAGCAAATTCAATAAAATCTGCCTCAGTTTGGTAATGTCACCGTGCATAGTGCCGATATTGCCTATTTGCTGTAAGTTTAAAGTGTTATGATTTTTCTCAATTAGTGGCGCGGCGGTGTCGGCGACTTCTTCAATTAAGGTGGCGATGTCGAAGGTTTCTAAGTAGAGATCCATGCGACCGGCTTCGATTTTAGAAATGTCGAGAATGTCGTTTATTAGCGATAGCAAGTGTCGGCCGGATGTGCGGATTTTGTCTAAGTCTGGGGTGAGTTCATTGTAGCCGGATTCTTCGGTTTCTTCTTGGAGCATTTCGCTGTAGCCGATGATGGCATTGAGGGGCGTCCGCAGTTCGTGGCTCATGTTTGCTAAAAATGCGCTTTTTGCGGTGGAGGCTGCTTCGGCTGCTTCTAGGGCGAGTTGCAAGGCGGATTCAAAGACTTTACGATCGCTAATATCCTCGACACTACCTTCATAGTAGATTACCTCACCGCGCGTGTCGCACACTGCACGGGCGCTTTCGGAAATCCAAATTATGCTGCCGTCAACGCGGTAAACTTCTGACTCAAACCCCGAAATTTGTCCAGATTCTTTCATCACTCGCATAAACTTCTCGCGTTGTTGAGGATTGACGTAAGTTTGCTGTCTGATGTTGGTGAGATTTGATGTCAATTCTTCGGGAGTGGCGTAGCCGTAGATGCGGGCTAAGGATGGATTTACGCTCAAGAAGCGACCTTCGGGGGTGGTTTGAAAAATGCCTTCGACTGCGTTTTCAAAGATGCTGCGGTATTTTTGTTCTGCTTGACGCAGGGCGTTTTGTGTCCGATCGCGATCGCTGGCTTCGATCGCCAATGATACCAAATCTGCGAGGGAAGCAGCAAAATTTTGTTCTTCTACTGTCCAGTGGCGAGCACTTCCCACCTGTTCGATACAGAGGACTCCAACTGTATGTCCTCCCAATCGCACCGGCGCATCCAATGTGGATGTGGTGCCGCCTTCTGCAAAGTAAGATGATACCAATTCTCTGGTTCTGATATCTGAGAGAGCGTCGTCGGCTGCGATCGTCCGGTCTTCTTCCAAAGCTTTAAAATAAGCTGGATAGTCTGGTGCTGCGAGTTCGGCACCTTGGGAATGCTCGCTGTTACTGCGGTGAAATTGGTCTAGACATTGCAATTTAGATCGGCTTTCATCGTACAACCACGCTCCGGCTGCTTCTGCATCTAGGGTATGAGCCGCCGCTTCGGTGATTTCTCTTAAAGCTACTTGCAAATCGCCTCGATATAGCGCTTTATTTCTTGCCAATTCTAGCAAAACCGTATTTTGTTTGAGCAATTGTTTTTGCCTCATCCGCCGCACTGATTCGGCTCGCTTCTGTTCGGTAATGTCGCGAGCCACCCAAATTACGGATTCTTCTGAAAGCGGCGAAATGCTGGCGGCAAAACAAATTTCGCGGTCGTTAATGGTTAAATCGTACTCGATGCTAACTGTTTGCTGACTATCTAAGGCTGCTCGAATGTGGTTGAGAAAATTGTCTGCTGTAGCTTGCGGGAACAGCTCTCCGATAGTTTTACCAACTAATTCTGCTGCTGGTTTGTAGAGCAGCGACATATTTGTGGGCGCGATTTTCAAATAGCGACCGGTGGCATCCACAACTACAATTAATTCGTTCATGGCTGCAAACAAAGCCCGCAATTCTGCTTCGGTGGCTTCGAGTTCGGCAGTCCGCTCTGCTACTCGCTGTTCTAAACTGGAGTTGGTTCGTTCTAGGGCTACAAAAGACGATCGCAATTGTCTGGCCATCTGGTTGAAAGACTGAGCCAGGACGCCGAGTTCATTGACGCCTTTGACTTCGACTTCGCCGTCTAATTCGGCGGAGGTGAAGTCGGCAGCTTCGGACATTTTTGTTAAAGCTTTGGAAGCTTCCAGCAATCGGGTAATTGGTGTGACAACCCAGCGAGATGTGAAAATTCCCAGGACGATCGCCAGTATGAAGGCAAAAAAGCACAATAAAATAGTTGTGCGAGTGTTGGCGTTAATTTGCTCCATAAAGTCTGCTTCCGGGATTGCTACGACAATCAGCCAATCGAGACCGCGGCCGTCTCGCAGGGGAGCGACCGTAATGAATTGACGTTTGCCTTTTATATCGAAGCTAAACTGTCCTTGGCTGTCAATTTCTTCAAAACTGCCAAATCGTGTTTGCAAGTATGTGGAAGCCGATCGAATTAGCAAATTTTTGCTCTGTGTTGCCAACAGCCGTTTTTGTCCTTTGTTGTCAGTGATAAACGGCAATTCATCTGTGGAACTGGCGACTATTTCCCCGCTGCGCTCGATCGCAAAAACTTCTCCTGACGGGCTAATTTTGATACTTTTGAGAAAATCGCTGATTTGAGAAAGAGTCAGGTCAATTGCCAATACCCCCCGCAGTTTTCCTGTTTCAGTGTAAATAGGCATCACCGGCGTAATGCCGAGAACTGGCGAGGCAGTGAAGACGTAGATCGGAGACCAGGTGGCTTTTTCTGCCTGTTTGGCAGCTTGATACCACGGTCTAGTACGGGGGTCGTAGGGGGCGGTTTTGATTAGCTCAGTGCGGTTTCCTTTGCTGTCGAGGCGATAAATTTGGCGGTTGGGAGCAGTTGATTCGTCTCTGATGTATACTAATTCATCTGCTTCGCGTTTGAGCAAGAGGAATTTGCCCTGTTCGTCGCCGTAGTAGATGGTTGTAGTGCGATCGCTCAGCTTGGTCTGATTCCAAAAAAAGCGCTCTAAGTTGGGGAAGTCATCAGGGTCTAGGTTTCCAGAGGCGATCGCAGCATTATTCATTTGCAGGAACAGGTGAGACACCTCTCCAAAACTGCGGAAATTTTCTTTAGTCCTCGCTGCGACTTCCAAGCTCAACCTGGTAGCAAGGTCATTGACGGCTTTCTGGCCGTTGCGAAAAGACAGCCATCCAGTGACGCCGACTGCTACGGAGATTTGCACCACCAGCGGCATCAACAAGACGAGGCTCAGTGACATCTTGGGCGAGCTTTTCATCAGACGACGGCTCAGAGTTTTCAATAACATCAATATTATTCTGACACCTACGAGGTTTGCGTATCGTTTGTCGTTTCCAAGATGCCCTAGATAGTATAAGTTATAGCCTTTCTCAAAAAGGTGAGGTATGACTGACAGGTTATATAACCACTGAAACCAAGAGGGCTGAAGCCCAACAACGTACCTCATCTTTGTGAGAACCGCTATACAAAGTCCCACAGCAATATTGAATTGGGGTAGCCGCCCGGTCAAAACTTCGCTGAGGTTTCAAGCACTACTGTAAAAAAATTGTAATATTAATCATGGTACTACTTTCCTGAATCTGGCGATCGCGATCGAGAACTCCAAGGGAGCATCTCTGTTTTGCATTTAATAGTGCTGTCGGGAGCTCGCGTATCGTATAATACGCGAGCTATACGAGTTCGCACTATAAAAAAATTCTTTTTACAAAAATGAGATGCTCCCGAACTCCAGCCCCAAAACTCATGCCAGGTCAAAAAGCATACAACTCCTCAATCGATCGGTCATTCCCAATTCTAAAATCTTTAACCTAAAATCGGATCGCTTTCTCCGAGTGCAGGTTGCCTGCCTTACCGCTGGTTAATACAAATTAGATTAGAATTTTCAATGGCTGGGGGATGTCAAAAATGTAAGTTATTTGACACCAGACTGTTAAAAAATTTGCTATTCATAGAATAAGCGGGCAAAAGCGCGATCGCACGCCAAGACTGTAATTAAAGGATCTTGTGGTGCATCGAGGGCAGCAACGTCACTCGATTTTAGATTTTAGATTTTAGATTTTAGATTTACTCGCCTCGATCGAGGAGGTTGAACAGGAGTCTAAAATTTTGGGTGCGACCTCCATGAGCCTCGGCCATGTGTACCTATTTTTGCGTAATGTCAAGTGTTTTTGGCTTTTGTGGACAATGGCTTACGCCCCGCTACGCGATCGACCTTTGAGCAAAATAATACTTCGGGAGGATAACATGAGCTATACATTTGAAATCCTGGGCGTATCTCCAACTTTAACGTTTTTTAACCAGCAGCAGGAATTACTGCAACAACAGCAGCCGTCAGGTGTAGAATACTTGGGAAACCGAAAGTGTACTCTCGATTCTTTTGTAGCATCGGTAGAGATAATTTCTCCCTATCGCGGCTGGGATGTCGATCGAGTTGTAAATACCGTGATTAGTTTCTGGATGAACAACTCGGATAGCATCCAGTATTGGAAGGATAGATTGCAGGATGCCGGCAGCGAAAACTTGTTAGTAGCCAGAGTAGGCGATATCAAGTCTTTGCAAGCTGCATTTGAATCGCTACTGGGCGAATAGGAAGGAAGCATCTCATTTTCGTAAAAAGCCTTTTTTTGTTTGAGTGCGATCGTCCCTGCTCTCTTATACAATACGCGAGCGGGGACAGCAATAATATAAAAGCACCATGCAGATGCTCGCAATCGGAAAATCTGGAATTGGCAAAAAGTCGATCGACAATCACTAAAATCAAATCCCAATTCCCAATTCCCAATTCCCAATTCCCAATTCCCAATTCCCAATTCCCAATTCCTATGTCTCGTTCAAAAGCCCTGCAATCTTATATTTTTGTCCGCTTGCTACTCGCACCCCTAATGTTGTGGACAATCACCACAGCAGTATTTTTGTTACTCCGGGCCACTCCGGGCGACCCCATAGATGCCATTCTCGGCTCGCGAGCACCCGCCGCCGCCAAAGCAGCAATGCGAACCCAACTAGGCCTCGACGCACCCCTGTGGGAGCAATATCTAAAATACATGAAAGACTTGCTGGGCTTCGACTTGGGAACCTCCATCACCACTCGCGGCCAAACCGTCTGGCAAATTATCGGAGACTATTTCCCCGCGACAGTCGAATTAGCAGTTTGTAGCATGGCCATAGCTTTAATTGTCGGCATCAGTATCGGTTCCCTGGCGGCATCCCGCCCCAACACTATTTTCGATGCAGCAGGCCGTTTGTTTGGGATTATTACTTACTCGCTGCCGGCTTTTTGGGCTGGCATGGTTTTGCAGTTGATTTTCGCCGTACAGTTGGGCTGGTTTCCGTTGGGAACTCGGTTTCCGGTAACATTCCCAGCTCCCCAAGGCTACACGGGACTGTACACTGTAGACAGTCTCTTGAGCGCTAACCCCGGTCAGTTTTTCACAAGTTTGCATTATTTGGCACTCCCGAGTTTGACGCTGGGCATTCTTTTGAGTGGCATTTTTGAGCGAATTGTCAGGGTGAATCTGAAGCAAACTTTGCAAGCAGATTATGTTGAAGCAGCTAGAGCTCGCGGAATTCCTGAATTGCAAATTTTATGGGCTCACGCTCTCAAAAATGCGCTGATTCCGGTAATTACTGTCTTGGGACTGACTTTTGCTGCACTGTTGGGTGGTGCTATTTTAACTGAGGTTACTTTTTCTTGGCCGGGGCTGGCAAATCGTCTTTATGAAGCGATTAGCTTGCGAGATTATCCAACTGTTCAAGGTATTGTGGTGTTTTTTGCGGGAATTGTAGTAATTGCTAGTATTGTAATTGATATTTTAAATGCTTACATTGACCCGCGAATTAGATACTAAATGAAGGAAGAGTTGACAGTTGACAGTTGACAGTTGACAGTTGACAGTTGACAAAAAAAAGAATAAAGAATGAAGATTTTCGCCCTCTCCCCCTCTCCCAATCTCCCACTCCCCGGCTATCTGCTCCTTTGATATGCGTGGAAGATTATTAGGTACGATCGACTAAAATATTAAACTCACAATAAGTAAAATTAGTTGCAGGACTGATTGTCAAAAAAATGAAAATACAGGGAACCGATTATGCTACAGCGATTGTACTTATTCAGAAGTTGCTGGAAAAGCTGTTAGGAGATGAGGTTTTAGTGCGGGTGGAGCTACCAATTCAGTTAGGCGATGCCCAAGCAAAACCGTCGATCGCAGTTGTGATGCCAGACGCCCTGCGCTATACTGACCGCCATCCCATCGCCTCGGAGATATATCTGCTGATCGAAATAGTCGATGGTACGCTTCAAAATGACTGCGAGACTCAAGGAGATATCTATGCTGCATCGCAGATTGACGATTTTTGGGTGCTAGATATCCACCAACGCCAGCTTCATGTATTTCGAGAACCCTCAGACGACGGGTACCGGAGTCAAATGATTTTGTCAGAGGATTCGACTGTGGCGCTCTCAGCTTTTTCTAAGTGTACTTTCTGCGTGCGCGAGATGTTGCAGGCAGTGGCGGCTCTCTAGGAGGATTTGTAAACAGTTGACAGTTGACAGTTGACAGTTGACAGTTGACAGTTGACAGTTGACAGTTGACAGTTGACAGTTGACAGTTGACAGTTGGAGAGCTACCTCTACCCAGAAGTCTGAGTATTGGAGTAATGAATACTCTGATTTTAATGTCTCCCTCGAAGGCGGGCGGGCTTTCAACCAATTCTTTCTGGTAAAAAAGATCGGCTTTCAGAATGAGGACACTTGGCAGTTTATAAGGCATAGTGGATCCAATAAATATAACATTTGAGGAAGTGCTGATGAGATTATTGCGCCTCGCAGCCGCTCTATCGGCTGCCTTGACTCCATTGATGGCACAAGTCGCCTTTAGCCGTCCCATGCCCGGAACGGGCCAGTTTCCCAGGGCCTCAAACCCGCGAGTAGATGTGCCGGTTTGCTTCATCGAAACCCCAAGCGGTACAACTTTTGATTTAGTCAGCTTGTGCGGCACCAACGCTGCTCCCCAAAACACTGCTCCCGCAGCCGCCAACCCAGCCAATGCTCCTGGAAATAACCCCAATGCAGCTAATCCAGCAGCCCCCCCGAACCCCAACAGCGTTACCAGAGATGCTGCCGGCGCCCCGATAACTACTCCTGCTGGTACCGCAAATCCCGCAAATCCCGCAAATCCCGCAAATCCGGGAACTGCACCGAATACTAATCCCAACAACAACGCCAATCCGGGAACTTCGCCGAATACTAATCCCAACAACAATGCCAATCCGGGAACTTCACCGAATACTAATCAGCAGAATAATCTGAATCCAGGAAGTTCGCCGAATACAATTCCCAACAATAATGCCAATCCGGGAACTTCGCCGAATACCAATCAGCAGAATAATTTCAATCCGGGAACTTCGCCGAATACTAATCAACAGAATAATTTCAATCCGGGAACTTCGCCGAATACCAATCCCAGCAACAATGTGTCTCCCAACAGTACCACGGGCAACGGCACGGGTAGTTTTTGAAGGACGATCGCCCGATAAGTTAAGCTAAGACTGGAAGTAGCGATTCCCTACCCTTTGGGATAGCTTCGATCGCGCGTAGTTGAGGAGACCAACTG
This sequence comes from Microcoleus sp. PH2017_24_DOB_U_A, assembly GCF_020738205.1. NCBI lineage: Bacteria > Bacillati > Cyanobacteriota > Cyanophyceae > Oscillatoriales > Microcoleaceae > Microcoleus > Microcoleus sp. PH2017_24_DOB_U_A. Next base: position 11,225 of record NZ_JAEQCT010000059.1, on the reverse strand, counting down.
TGTCAAACTTAGTTCAACGCTTAGAAATAACTGCTCATCCGCAACTCGAAAAATCCCTCGGCTATCGAGGAGACAGTCGCTGGGTAGCTTGGCGGTGGGAACCCGACATCGACCAACTTATTTTCAGCGACGGCAAAATAGTCGGAACTGGCAATAACATGGCTTGGCTGGTATTTTTGCAGCACGATTTAGTTCAGCCTGCGCTACAAGAGTACAACTTCGGCGAGGGCGATCGCTACTGGCTGCTGTTAGACACCGAAACTCGAAATCTCTACGTTGGGGAAGGGAAAGCAGTTCAAAGTCTGCTCGAACAGCCGGAAAGTTTAGCTTTGTTAGCTTGTCTAGATGGCGGCAATGCCGGAAAAACTGCTGAAACTTGGCAGCAAACCCGAGCCCAAGTAACTGCAACAACCGCCTTTCGCCACCTCACAAACGTCATTCCTTTCGGAATTGCCGCTGCTTTAATAGGTGCTTTAGGAGTCGGAACCGGTTGGTGGGTAGTCCCGACGGTGCAGCAGAAACTCGCCGAAAAAACAACTTTTACTTCCCCCATTAGTTCGGCCGCCAACTGCGGGATTGGCGGTTCCGACGATTTTTCAGCCTATGTTGGTTCGTCAACCGGAGACAAAGAACTTCATTTGATTGGTGTTTACGAAGCTAATGCCGAACACGGGAAGGCAAATTTGTCGAAAAGTGCTATCCAAGTCAAAGTAGAACGCCGCAACAAGCCAATAATACTTGCACTTTCGGCCTACGAACCAGTCAACTGGAACGTGACTGTAGAACCCGGAGCAGTTATCGAGAAAATCATTGTTAACGGATACAACAACCAAACAGTTTCAGGAGTTTCGGGAATTCCGATACAAGTGCACAGCTACGAAGCAACCGGAAACTACATCGGCGACTTTATTTACAAGTGGGGTACAAATCCTGAAAGTAATACTCCCTCCCTCGTGACTAAACTCGAACAGACAAACCGTACAAGTTTAACTTCTTTTCAAGGATGTTACAGAGGTACGAACTTTAGTATTAAATGAGCGCAGCGACAGACACCGAAAATTTAAAACCTAGTCTGGTCAAATCACAAAACCCGCGCGGGCGGGTTTTTTATTGAAATTTAACATTCTTAGTATTTCTATGGTATAATATGCCGTGGCGTTATTATCAATAATCATATAATTTCCGGTAAATTCAATGCCATCAAGAAGGTTTGATCGTTCGGAATGCGAGTCCTCGGATTGATGCGGACTAAAGTCCTCACTACGAACCAATTTGATCGTTCGGAATGCGAGTCCTCGGATTGATGCGGACTAAAGTCCTCACTACGAACCAATTTGATTGTGTTGATTCTTTTCGGACTTGATGTCAATTTCCAATTCTTACAATGCTAACACAATCCCTATGAAATACTGGTATGAAACCCTCGCAGTAGCGCAGCGAATTTTAATTGAATTGGGAAGGCGGCGGCGCAGCTTAGTCTTGTGGAGTATTTTTCCAATTTCTATCTTGCTAATCAATGGTTTAATTTTAAAAGAACGCGCCAATCTCACCACAGCCAAAGCCTTTGAAAGTGCTGCACCTGCAAGTTTAGTAGGAGCCGCTTTATTTTTTAGCTGTCTCGGCGGCAGTGTAGCCACGGTAGTCTCAGAGCGAGAACAGCATACTCTCAAGCGCTTATTTGTTTCCCCCCTGAGTGGCACTTCCTACTTTTTAGGAATTTTTCTGGCTCACAGTGCGATCGGCATCGGTCAGGTACTTTTAGTATACACGATAGCAGCGTGTTTGGGAGCACAATTTCAAGGATCTATTCTGTTAGGATGCGCGATTATTCTACTCAGCATTGTATCCTACGTAGGAGTTGGCTTTATTCTGGGGACGCAGTTTGCGAGGCGCACAGAAGATGTCAACTCGCTAGTAGCCGCTTTCGGCGTTCCTTTGTTGATTTTAGGAGGTGCATTTTTGCCAACTGCGCTGTTCCCCAAAACCCTGCTGGATCTCGCCCAGTACAATCCGATTTATCATATGAACGAAGCGCTGATAGGCGTGTGGGCTAACGGCAAAGATTTTGCGGATATTGAATCGCACTTCTGGTTTTTATTCATATTTGCTATTTCGATGATCGCAGGCGGATGGCTGTCATATCGGCGGATGTTAAGAGTAGAAAGAAGACTTTAAATAAATCAGGGAATTCAAAGATAATTTAGAGAAAAAACTAGGAGATTTTAAGCAGTGCTGCAAATAGAAAAGCTAAATAAGGCTTACGGCGAACGTTCAGTGCTTAACGATTTAACACTGCACATTCAAGCTGGCGAAATTTACGGTTTGCTGGGGCCAAATGGGGCGGGCAAAACTACAACTATCAATATTTTATGCAATTTGCTAAATGCTGACAGCGGTAAGGTTTTCATCAATGGCGAACCTGTTTCGGAAGCTACTAAACTGTTAATCGGTGTAGCGCCTCAAGAAAATTTGCTTTACAAAAGCCTTAGCTGTGCAGAAAACCTCAATTTTTTTGCTCAAATTTATGGTTTAGAGCGCCAACAGCGCCGATATCAAGTAGAACAATGCTTAAAAGCAGTAAATTTGATAGATAGAGCTCAAAGTCCGGTGGAAACTTTGAGCGGAGGAATGCAGCGCCGTTTGAATATTGCGGTGGCTTTGGTTCACCAGCCTAAATTAGTAATTTTAGATGAACCAACAACTGGTTTAGATATTGAGGCTCGTTATGAAATTTGGGAGTTGATTCAGCGTTTGCAATCGGAAGGAATTACGATTTTGCTAACAACTCATTTGTTGGATGAAGCTGAGCGTTTGTGTCAGAGAATTGGGATTTTAAAGAATGGTAGTATTGTGGCTGAGGGCAGTTTGGAGGAGTTGCAAAAACTAATTCCGGCTCAGGAAATTATTGTGGTTAAAACCGACGCAGAAGCTGAAGTCATCGCCCGCGCAGCAGAATACAGTTTTATTCCCCGCCGCTACGGTAGCGATTTGGCTTTTTGGCTGCCGGAACGTTTGGAATTAAAGGATATTATTTTGCGTTTTGATGGGATTTCTATTGATTCAATAGCTCGCTATCCGGTGCGGTTAGAACATATTTATGTAGAGGTTACAAAACAAACTCTATCTTAACATTTCTGACCCTCGCGCACAATCCAAGAAACCGGGTTTTTACGATTTTTACCGACAGTAACGAAGTATTCTCGCAAAAACCCGGTTTCTAGCTACCCGTGCGTCCATCCGCCACCATCAGCGGTTAAAGTTCCAAAGTAATTAACTGAGCAATTTCTTCCGTTTGAAAACCCAAAGCCATTGGCTTTTGCACTCCCGGAATCACCTGCACATCATAAAGTTCCGTGACAATCCCTTCAAACCGCAACCAATGTACGATCGCACCAGTAGTCAAATCTATCACCATCATACCGCAGCGAGCCTCAGCATCTTTGGCTACCAACAACTCATCCAACTCTAAACCGCTAAAAGTATTGTCACCACCCCTCGGTTTCGACAATCCAACAATCGCCCAATTTTGCCAAAAAGCCAATCCTCGGACATATGCCGGACAAAATGCGATCGCCTGAAATTTCCCTGTCTCTAAATCGACATAACCAAATTCTCCTCTCCCCGAATTCAGCAACCACAACTTATCTCGATACCAGCGAGGTGAATGCGGCATCGACAATCCCGTAGCGATGATATCATTAGATGCGACATCAATCACTATGCCGCCATTTTTTCTGCGATCGCGCCAGCCATCCACCACATCCGACTGACTCGACGCCGTGACGTATCTCGCCTCTCCATCCACCGCCAAACCGTTGAGGTGACAGCGGTCTTCGTTGATGTATTGTGAGATAAACGGCGGTTTCCACAAAGGTTTGCAACTGTGGCGATCGCTCAAAGTAGCGATACAATTGAACAAAGTGCTAATAAACAGAATTTGATTATTTTTATCGACTGCGATATCGTGAATGTCGATATCACCTGTGGTGTAGGCGATGCGCGGTATGTAAAGGCGATCGTAACCTTGATGTTGTCCACCCGCAGCCAGCACATTATCTAATTGCCAGAGTTGATATTTTGAGCTTAGGTAGAGGCGTTCCGGTGTGCAGAAAAGTCCCATTGCGCGATCGAATATTCGCCAAAAAGCCGAGATTCTGTTGGTTTCTGGCGCGGCACCGATTAACATCAACCTGCTGGTTTGATAAGTAGTACAAGCGAGGCTGATTTGTTGTTCGGTTAACCAAGCTGGTAAATCGCGATCGCCAAAAATATCGTGTTCGTGGACTGTATTGAAAGTGGCTCGTTCGTTATTCATAGAATTTAGAGGCATATAGCGGATCTAGCTCTCATATTCGCGGACGTTGTTGGGATGCGAGCCCTCTTTGTCTGGGAGGTTATGTAAGCTGTCAGTCATACCTCATCTTTTTGAGAAAGGCTATATCTTTTTTATATATCCCAAATGCAAGGGCGGGTTTTACGCTCCAATAATTGGCTAAAACCCACAATCTCATAAACCCGCCCCACTTCTTAAATTTTTATGATTTATGTAAAATTACTTATAAAATAAAGATTTGGTAAATGAGAAGCTAAGCCATTGATTCTCGAAGAGAACCTTGCTAAATTCCTAGTAGTTAAAAATCTAGCGTTTCGTCTGCTAGCAGGTAGAATTGCCGCAGATAAAAAATTAAATTTGGCGATCGAGCTAGACCAAGTTAACAACAACTTATTCTACTAGAACGAAAAGCAGATGAAAACTCTAGTTCAAATTAACCCCAATAAAAAAAACTCTTTGATTGGTTCCTTTCGCAACCAACCAAGGGAAATCGTCATCATTGACCCCACAATACCCGACAGCCACTACCTAATCCAGGGCATCAAACCAGATACAGCTACCTACATCCTCAAAAATAAGACCGATGCGATCGAGCAAATCACCACATTCCTAGCTCAGCACACAGGTATCAAAGCCCTACACATCATCACCCACGGCGGTTCCGGCAAGATTTACTTAGGCACGACAGAACTCAACAGCAACAACATCGAAAACTACAGCCAACAGTTGCAACAGTGGCGAAACGCCCTGATAGCTAACGCAGACATCTTATTATATGGGTGTGAAATAGGCAAAGGAGAAGCTGGCAAAAATTTCGTCAAGCGATTGAGTGAAATCATTGAGGCCAATATCGCCGCTTCAGCTAATCCTACTGGCAGTGCTGAATTAGGCGGAGACTGGGAATTAGAAGTACAAACAGGCCCGATAGAAACAGCAGTAGCATTTAACCTCAACACCCTCAGTGCTTACAGCCACATACTAGCCACCGTCAACCCCGACAACAAAGCCATTCCCGTCAACTCGTCGGCAGTTAGCATTGACGTACTCGCCAACGACACAGGTAGCGGAAGACCGAAAGTTCAAAGCATCACTACTGCCCCCACCAACGGTACAGCGATTATTAATGACTGGATTTATGTCGGGGGCCGTTTTACCACCATCGGTGGACTCGCACGCAACAATATCGCTCGGTTGAATAGCGATGGGACATTAGATAGCACCTTCAACCCAAATGCGGATGATAGTGTCTTAGCGATCGCCATAGACAGCAGTGGCAACCTCATAGTGGGCGGCTTTTTCAACAACATCGGCGGACAACCCCGCGGACGTATCGCCAAATTAGACCCCACAACTGGTGTCGCCGATGCCACCTTCAACCCGAATGTTAATGGTAGTGTCTATGCGATCGCCTTAGACAGCAGTGGCAACCCCTATGTGGTCGGCGCTTTCACCAACATCGGCGGACAATCCCGCAACAATATCGCCAAATTAAACCCCACAACTGGTGCCGCCGATGCTACCTTTAACCCGAATGCGAATAGTTTTGTCTATACGATCGCCATAGACAGCAGTGGCAACCCCTATGTGGGCGGCATTTTCACCAACATCGGCGGCAGTGTCCGCAACAGAATCGCCAAATTGAACGCCATAACTGGTGTCGCCGATGCTACCTTTAACCCGAATCCGAGTGGTTTTTCTGTCAATACGATCGCCATAGACAGCAGTGGCAACCCCTATGTGGGCGGCTCTTTCACCAACATTGGCGGACAATCCCGCAACAATATCGCCAAATTAAACCCCACAACTGGTGCCGCCGATGCTACCTTCAATCCCAATGCGAGTGGTAGTGTCCATGCGATCGCCGTTGACAGCAGCGGCAACCCCTATGTGGGTGGCAGTTTTGCCAACATCGGCCTACAAACCCGCAACAGCATCGCCAAATTAAACCCCACAACTGGTGTCGCCGATGCCACCTTCAACCCCAATGCAGATAATGGTGTTAGAGAGATCGCCTTTGACAGCAGTGGCAACCCCTATGTGGGCGGTTATTTCACCAACATCGGCGGACAAACCCGCAACTATATCGCCAAATTAGATCCCACCACAGGTGTCGCTGATGCTACCTTCAACCCCAATGCAAATGATTATGTCTTTGCGATCGCGATCGACCCCAAAAGCAACATCCTCTACACCCCCAACGCCAACTTCAACGGCGTAGAAACCTTTCAATACACCGCCACCGACGGCATCATCTCCACCCCCACCACCGTCACCGTCCTCGTAAACGACTCGCCCGCACTCGACAACAGCGGCACACCCACCCTCAACGCCCAAAACCAAAACGACAGCGCCAGTACAGGCACATTAATCTCCACCATCATCGCCAACCTCGGCGGCACAAAAATCACCGATCCCAACGCCAGCGCCTCCCAAGGCATCGCCATCACTGCATTAGACACCGCTAACGGCACTTGGCAATACACCACCAATGGCACAACCTGGACAAACACCCCAGCCGTTTCTGCCACCAACGCCTTACTATTAGCGAGTGATGCCAACACCAAAATCCGGTTTGTGCCCAATGCAGGTTACAACGGCACTGTCACCAACGCCATTACCTTTGCCGCCTGGGATCGAATTACCGGCACAAATGGCACTACCGCTAACTACACCACCGATCGAACCAATAACACAACATCCAGCGTTTTTAGCACAGCTACCGAAACCGCCAACATCACAGTTAACTCCTTCCCCACGATTACCAGCGTCAGTGCAGCCACCCCAGACGGGACTTACGGCATCGGCACAAACATCGGCATCACTGTTAACTTCTCTGAAATCGTCAACGTCACGGGTACGCCGCAACTTAGCTTAGCAGGTGCAACACCCGTCGCCAGTTACCTCTCAGGCACCGGTACTAACACCTTGACATTCCGGTACACAGTAGCAGCAGGCGATCGCAGCGCCGACTTAGACTATCTTTCCACAACTGCTTTATCTTTAAGCGGCGGTACTATTAAGAATGCTGCCACTTTTGATGCCAGCTTAACATTACCAGCACCCGCTGCTGCTAACTCTTTGGGTGCTAATAAAGCAATAGTAATAGATGGAATTGTGCCAACTGTTACCAGCGTCACCTCTACCACCGCCAACGGCAGTTACAACACAACTAGCAACATCAACGTCACCGTCAATTTCAGCGAAGCAGTTACTTTAGCAGGCGGTAACATGACAGTCAACCTAGATACAGGCGGCACTGTCACAATTGCACCTTTTACCGGCACATCTGCTGTCGGCACTTATACTCCAGCCACCGGACAAAACAGCACGGATCTCAACTCAACTGGCATAACTTTAGCAACTGGTGCAACCTTAAGAGATTCTGCGAGCAATAATGCAACATTAACTATTCCTGCGGGGCAGTCTTTAGCTGATAGCAAAGCCATAATTGTAGACACACTTGTACCAAATGTCACCTTAACATCAACTTCACCAACCACCACAAACGCACCATTTTTAGTCACAGCAACATTCAGCGAAAGCGTCACAGGATTTATCGCCAGTGACGTGAATCTGACTAACAGTACGATTAGCAATTTCACAGGTAGTGGCACAACCTATACTTTCACCGTTACACCGAATGCTAACGGCGCTGTCACAGTTGATGTCCCGGCAGCTAGAGCGATTGATACCGCGGGTAATAACAATACCGCTGCGGCTCAATTAACTCGCACTGCCGATACTCTTGCACCAACAGTAGCCCTAACATCCGCATCACCAACCACCACAAACGCACCGTTTTTAGTCACAGCAACATTCAGCGAAAGCGTCACAGGATTTACCGCCGCTGGCGTGAATCTAACTAACAGTACAATTAGCAACTTCACAGGTAGCGGCACAAATTATACTTTTACAGTCACACCGAATGCTACTGGTAATGTCACCGTTGATGTCCCTGCTGCTAGAGCGATTGATACCGCTGGTAACAACAATACCGCAGCCACTCAACTTACCCGCACTGCTGATATCACCGCACCTACAGTTTCCTTAACATCAACATCACCAACCACAGTAACTGGTTTATTTACCGTCACTGCTACCTTCAGTGAAAATGTCATCGGCTTTGATACTACTGATATCACCGTAGCCAATGCTGCTGTCGGAAACTTTGTCATAGTTGATGCCAAAACTTACACTTTTGATGTCACACCAACTGCTACTGGTAATGTCACAGTTGATATTCCCACAGCTAAAGCCACAGATGCTGCGGGTAACAATAACACCGCAGCCACTCAACTCACTCGCACTGCTAATATCACGATCCCGATTATTGATGTCATCCCACCTACGGCTAACTTGGCACCAATTTCTAACATTACTACAGCAGGTGGTACAAGTCAGACATTGACAGTTACTTTCAGTGATATCAGTGGAGTTGATGTTAGCAGTTTAGAAAATTCTGATGTTGTTGTAAATTGGTCAGGCGGTGCTATTCCTGCTAGATTTATTAGTGTTAATACTAATAGCAATGGTACACCCCGCACAGCGACATATTCGTTTACTCCCCCAGGCGGAAGTTGGGATAATACTGATAATGCTACTTACACAGTTAATTTGCAAGCATCGCAGGTGAAGGATGTTGTTGGCAATTTGTCTGCTGCTAGCGGTTTAGGTAATTTTAGTGCACACCAACTCCTGTCACCACACCAACTCCTGTCACCACACCAACTCCTGTCACCACACCAACTCCTGTCACCACACCAACTCCTGTCACCACACCAACGCCTTTCTCGCCGACTCCGACGCCCGAGGTAAGTCCAACTCCGACGCCTTTCTCGCCAACTCCAACTCCAACACCGACGCCCCCGCCATCGGAAACTCCGACAGCGACACCGACGCCGACACCATCGCTAACTCCGACACCGACAACAACACCTGCGGTAACCGAAACACCTGCGGTAACCGAAACACCTGCGGTAACCGAAACACCTGCACCAATACCGACACCAACACCTGCGGTAACGCCAACACCTGCGGTAACGCCAACACCTGCGGTAACGCCAACACCAACGCCAGCGGAAACACTGACACCCGCACCAACGCCGACACCATCGCTAACTCCGACACCGACACCGACACCAACACCTGCGGTAACGCCAACACCCGCAGCGACGCCCGAGGTAACACCAACACCCGAATTAACGCCAACACCAATAACTAACAACATCCCCAACGATGACTGCATCTGCGATGAAATTGACTATCCCAACTTAAACCAACCAAATACAGTTGAAAACACCATACTCGGTATATCCGGCATTCAAATAGGCACTGCCCAAAACGATGAATTTCTTGGCAGCAACAACGGCAATATATTCGATGCTAAATCTGGGAATGACAACTTATATAGTGGCGAGAGTCGTGACATATTCAACGGCAATAAAGGCAATGACTTTATCAGCGGTGGCAAAGGTGACGACATCTTATTTGGAGATGAAAATAATGACATCATCCTGGGCGATGCTGGCAACGATTTAATCTTCGGAGGTAAAGGCAATGACTCCATCAATGGTCGCGAAGGTGATGACATCGTTTATGGTAACAGAAATGATGATTTCATTGATGGTGGTAAGGGTAATGACACCTTATTTGGAGGCAAAGGGAATGACATAATCTTTGGTAGTGAAGGTGAGGATTCGCTGTTTGGAAGTCAAGGTGATGATACCATTTGCGGCGGGGCTGGCGATGATTTTATCAGCGGTAACGAACAAGCAGATATTCTGGGAGGGTGTGAAGGAAATGATACTATTTATGGAGGGGAAGATAACGATACTCTAACTGGTTGTCAGGGCGACGACATTCTTTATGGAGACTTGGGTAATGATAGTTTGACTGGTGGTATTGGGAATGATATTTTTGTCTTAGAAGCCGATCGCGGATTTGACATAATCGCTGATTTTACCGTGGGTCAAGATTTAATTGGATTAAGCGGAGGTTTGAGCTTTAATCAGTTAGCAATAACTCAAAATATTCAGGGAGTTCTCATCAAAAATATCTTGACGGGGGAGGAGTTAGGTGTGATGATTGGAGTGACTGCTAATGCGATTACATCCGTGAATTTCCGCCAGATTTAGGGAAGTGATTTACCGTTGGGTGGGGGCGGGTTTTTGAGATTATTGGTTGAGTGGCAATTATTGTTGGTGAACCCGCCCCTTGTATCTTAAAAGAGTGAGTCAGTCGATCGCCACGTCATTGATTCCATCATACCGATAAGTGGGCGATCGTACCGATAAGTGGGCGATCGAGCCGATAAGTGGGCGATCGTACCGACAAGCAAAACGAATCTAAAGAAACAAGGAAAGTTTTGTAAAAAAGGTTCTGTAACAGGCGAAAGTGCTAGCTAGGGCTTGCTGAATAAGCCTAAAACCCTTACCTGAAAAAACTTTGACTCGCGATCGGCACTGACAATGTGTTAGACTATGAGGTAAAATTAGTCAAAAGCCATGCACAGCATCACTTTCGTTCATGTACCGAAAACTTGACTAAAGCCCCAAAAGCAGTGTCCAACTTTGCCCTTCACGGACAAGGACAATTATCAGAGAATAATCGTTGGTAATCATGGCAAAAATAATTCCATGGTCAGAATTTTTGTTGATGAATATGCCCAAAAATTCACCTGTTCAACGGGAGCCCCCGCGAAATCGTTTCGTATAGCATTGGGGGCATTAATAATCAAAGAGAGATTAGGAACTAGCGACTCTGAAACAGTAGAACAAATAAGAGAAAACCCATACCTACAATACTTCCTAGGTCTAAGTGGCTATAGTAATGCTAGACCATTCGACTCATCCATGTTCGTTTATTTTCGGCAAAGAATAGGAGTCAACCCGAG
>NZ_JAEQCT010000058.1:0-34266 GCF_020738205.1 Microcoleus sp. PH2017_24_DOB_U_A | reverse complement strand
ATAATTGCCATTCAATCAGAAGCGAGATCCCCAATGGCTCCTACACAAGTAGTTACTTTTGTCAAATTTCTTGTTAAGAAAGATGTTTATAAAGCATAGCTTTTTAAGGGGGATGCGAGGGGGATCTCCGGCGCATAAATAGTGTTAAGTAAACCGTATTGTTATATAACCACTTAAACAAAGAGGGCTCGCATCCCAACAACGTACCTAATCTATCTGAGAACCGCTATAACAAATAACAAATAACAAATAACAACTGTCAACCGTCAACTGTTGAACTGGTATCAGTTAAATTCGATCGCACGGGAATTTCAATCAAAAACTCCGATCCCTCTCCCAGTGTCGAAATACAGGTCAATCTGCCGCCGTGGCGATCGACTACAATCGAGTGAGAAATCGACAGTCCCAAACCCGTGCCCTTGCCCACAGGCTTAGTCGTGAAAAACGGGTCAAACAGCCTCGATCGCACTAGCTCCGGTATCCCCCCGCCGTTGTCCGCAATAGATACCGCTACGAAGCCCGCAGCAGCCTCATAAGTCCGAATCGCGATCGTACTGGGATGTCGATCGCACTCCTCGATCGTCCGCCCCTTGTCCCGTTCCTCCAAAGCATCGATCGCATTAATCAAAATATTCATAAATACCTGATTCAACTCGCCCGGAAAACATTCAACTTGCGGCAATAACTGGTAATCTTTAACAATCTGAATCCCCGGACGGCTGCTGTGAGATTTCAAGCGATTTTGCAAAATCATCAAAGTGCTGTCAATTCCCTCGTGAATGTTCGCCGACTTACCAGCAGACTCGTCCAACCGGGAAAAATTGCGTAATGATTTGACAATTTCGACAATTCGCTCGGTTCCTACTTGCATAGAAGTAAACAATTTCGGGAAATCGTCAGCAATATAATCCAAGTCTATTTCATTGAGTTTATCTAACACTTGAGCCGGAGGATTAGGACAGTAATCTTGATAAACTTTAATCAATTCCAACAAATCTAAACTGTAACGGCGAGCCGGACTGAGATTGCCGTGAATAAAGCTAACTGGGTTATTAATTTCGTGAGCGACACCAGCAACTAACTGACCCAAACTCACCATTTTTTCATTTTGAACGAGCTGAGCTTGAGTGGTTCTGAGTTTGTTAATAGCTGCTTCCAACTCTCGCGCTTTTGAACGTTCGCGCGCTTCCGATTCCTGCAAAGCTGACTCCGCTTGTTTGCGATCGGCAATTTCAGTTTGCGCTTGCTCAAACAGCGTCGATTGCTGGATCGCGATCGCTAACTGCACGCTAATTTGTTTGAGACACTCCACCTCAATTTTTAGCCATTGGCGGCAGCCAGCGCACTCGTGAGCAATCAACAAGCCCCACAACTTCTCACCTTGCAAAATCGGCACTACCAAATTAGCTCGCACCTGAAATTGAGCTAATAAATTAATGTAGCACTCAGAAAGACCGGCTTTGTAAATATCATCCACAGCTACAGTGCGACCGTTTTGGTAAGCAGAACCATAGCTGTCTTTAAAGCAAGAATCGTTAATATTTATTCCCTGAAGCGACCGCCAATTTTCAGCCACCGCCTCAACTGCTACAAAACCGCTCCAATCGGGATTAAACCGATAAATAATTGTCCGGTCTGTTTGCAGAAAATGCCGTATTTCAGCAACAGCTTTTGTCAAGATTTCTTCTAAATTTAGAGAAGAGCGAATGCGTTCCAGCATCCCTACCACCAAGCGTTCTTGTTTTAATTGCTGGCGCAAGATAGACTCGGCAAGTTTGCGGTGATTAATATCTTCAATCACAGCAATTCCGTAGCTTGGTTCCCCAAACCCGTCCCGCACTAAAGATACAGTCACATTAGCCCAAACAAATGAACCGTCTTTGTGCACAAAGCGTTTCTCAAGTGAATAATTCAAAATTTCCCCAGCTAACAGTCTTTGGGCAGACTCGACATCTGCTTCTACATCTTCGGGGTGAGAAATCTCCCAAACATTTCGTGCTTTCAGTTCCAATTCTGAGTATCCGATAATATTGCAAAAGCCTTGATTGGCATTCAAGAAACTACCTTCGGGTGACACTTTAACAATCCCGATCGCCGCTTGTTCAAATACAGCCCGAAATCGCTGTTCGCTTTCTTGCAAAGCAATTTCTGCTTTTTTGCGATCGGTAATATCGATTTCCGTGCCAAACAGTCGCACCACCTTACCCAAGTCATTTTTAACAGCTTGTCCTTTACAGTTAACGTGCCGGATTTCTGCTGATAGAAAACATATGCGGTGGTCGATGTCGAAAGCTATCCCTTCATTCACCGCCTTTTGCAAAGCTTCTGTAACGCTTTCCTTGTCATCGGGATGAATTTGCTCTAAAATTTCTGTCATTGTCGGCTGCCAATTAAATTCTCTACAGTAAACTCGAAACACTTCGGCAGACCAATTAACAATACCGGTCTCTATATCGAATTCCCAAGTTCCCATGCGGGCAATTTCTTGTGCATATTGCAATTGGTCGGCAAGTTCTTGTAGAGATGCGATTAACTGCGTTTTTTCGGCTTCGGCCCCAACGCGGGCGCTGATATCTTTGTGAGTACCCGTCATCCGCAATGGCGCACCCCATTCGTCGTACTCGACTACTTTGCCCATACCCAAAATCCACTGCCAATTTCCGGCTTTGTTGAGGATCCTAAATTCAAATTCATAGATCTCGATGCCACCTTCAAAATATAAATTTAAAGATTCTCTTGCTCTGATTCTGTCTTCGGGATGCAGCAAATTTTCCCAACCTTGGAAGTTGTTGTCAATTTCAGTGTCTGCGTAACCGAGCATTGATTTCCACTGCGAGTCGAAATAAGTTTCGCCAGTAGCTATATTCCAATCCCACAGCCCCAAAGAGCTGCCTGAAACCGCTAACTGCAATCGCTCTTGACTGAATTTTAATGCCGATTCGGCGCGTTTTAGGTCTGTAAGGTCAGCAATGATTGCCATCATTCCTATTGGTTTGCTGGCGCTATCTTTAATGCAGTCAGCTCGCAATTGAGTTTCGATAATTTCGCCGTTTTTAGCCCTGAGTGCAATTTCATTGCTCCATGACAAACCTTTCCGCAGGACTTTAAATAATTTTCTTAACTCTTGAGATTTGGCGTACATTACTGCTGGGCCGCCGGCATTATTTAGTTCCTCAACTGTATAGCCGTAGCGTTGAATAAATGCTTGATTGTGATAAATTGAATAGCCGTCTAAATCTGCGATCGCGATTGCATCGCTAGCGCTGTCTACAGCTTGAGTTACCAAACACAGGGTATATTCGGCGTTTTTGCGATCGGTAATATCAAAAATCGCTCCGTCAAGCCACAAAACCAACCCTTCTGGATTGTAAGTCGCCCTACCCCTTTGGGACATCCAGCGCACCGACCTGTCAGCGCGCACAATCCGGTATTCTACATGATACGGCTGTTTCGAGTCTACCGCCGCTCTGATTTGTCGATCGAGCATTTCCCTGTCTGCCTTATGGATGATGCTAGCAAAACTCAAGCGGTTGTTGTGAATAAAATCCCCAGCAGCATAGCCGCTAATTGCCTCAAGTTCGTCACTCACAAACACCATCGTCCAATCAGCATCGTATAAGTTGCGGCAGATAGCGCCCGGAATATTCTCAATTAGCGATCGAAATCTGGCTTCACTCTCCCGCAAAGCCGCTTCCGTCTCTTTTAAATCAGTAATATCCAGTATCATCCCTTCCCAAACAATATCGCCTTCCGGCCCTATAAGCGTCGTAAAATTAACTCGTTCTGGTCTCGAAACACCTCGCATCCATTTAAGTTTTCCAGACCGCATAATCGCGCGCCATTCCTGCTGCCATGGCTGCATATTTACCGCCGAATAAACAATAGATTCTTGAATTTTTGGGAGGTCGTCTGGATGAATGCAACTGAACATAAGTTCGGAATTCTCCTGAATATCTTCAGGTTCCAATTCATATAAATCGCGGCTGCCAGAAGAAATGTAAGGAAAACATTGTCTGCCGTCACTTGAGAGGCGGAATTGATAAATTACTCCCGGCAAATTGGCAGCTATTTGCTGGAGTCTAGCTTGGGTTTCTTGCAGGGCTAATTGTTTCCGCTTATCCTCAGTGACCTCTCGAATTATTCCGACAAGTATTTTACTGCCGTCGGTATTTTCAAATACGGTTTTTTTTGTAGACAGAATGTGCTTAGCACCGCTGCCATCCGTAAATATTTCCTCGCTGTCGTTTTCTTCCCCGGTTCTAAACACTTCTTCGTCTTTCTCCCAAAAAAAATCAGCTTCTTCTTTGGGGAAAAAATCGTAATCCGATTTACCTAGCAGTTGCTCGCGCTGCTTGCCTATCAGCTTACAAAAAGCATCATTTAACAGTATCCAGCGGTGCTGTTCATCTTTGACAAAAATTGGATCGGCAACTGCATCGATCGTATAATTCAAAAATTTTTTATTAGCTTCCGCTTCCTCTCTGGCTAAAATTTTATCCGTAATATCGTTAATAGTTCCAGTAGTTCCCTGCGCCGCGCCGTTTTTGCCAAAAATCAAAAATTCCTGAATTTCTACCCAGCGAAATTCGCCATTTTTGGTAAGATATCGCATTTGATAGCAACAGGATATTTCTTGATTTTCAGTCGAATTTTTAGAGGAATTTAAATATTGGTGTTGGTCGTCAGCATGAATGTAACTCAAACAGGAATTTCCCAAACTTTCATCAACCGTAAATCCGGTTATTTTCGTCCAAGCAGGATTGAGAAAAGTCCAATTGCCCGCAATATTTGTTTCAAAAACTACTTCTTTGATATTGTCAACAACCTGGGGGTATTTTCCTTGACTTTTTTGCCATTCTGCTTGTCGCTTATGGCGGGCGATCGCGCACTCGATCGTCCGCACCAGCAGTCGGCTGTCTAATTCTTTTTTTATCAGATAATCTTGAGCGCCGGCGGCAATTAAATTGACAGCCAATTCTTCTTCATCCGCCCCTATCAAAATGACGATCGGAATATTGATTCCGCCATCTTGGAGGCGAAAAAAATTATTAAATTTCGGGCTATCAGGGAGGGTTAAATCTAATAAAATTACATCAAAAACATCGCTGCTTAAAATTTCTATCGCTTCCCCGATGCGAACTACATTGGTCGTCTCAATTGATGCTCTCAGTTCGCGATCGTCAGACAGCAGTTCTTGAATTAGTGCTGCATCTTGGGCACAGTCTTCTACTAAAAGAACTTTCAAGCAAGCAGGCGTTAAAGTTGATTCAAGAACAGAGGTCATACCATTTTAGATTTTAGATTTGGGATTTTAGATTTGGGAATTACTGATGAGTCTCGGGTTTCGCGCTTGTCTAAAGTTGCATTCTTTTTTTCGAGCGATATCAGTTTGCTACTTTTTATTTATCCAATAAAAACTGCTGCGGATGCAGCTACCTAGCTCCTATCATTTTATATTAAAAATTTAAAAAATTGAATAATTGGAAATGGTGGATGACTCTCATGGTTGGGAGTACGGCGAGTTGCATTCTTTTGAGGGAATGGCATCATTTTTGGGAAACTTGAACCGCAGGCTGTAGGGTGGCTGGGTACTTGCAGACGCCCGAGATTTATTGGTATGGCTTGACAGTTGACCGCTTGACAGTTGACATTTAAGTACGGGAATCAAAGCGTTGATTCATAAACAAGTCTAGGCTTTATTGATGAGGTTATTTACGTCCGCGCCCGATGTGGCGGTTACTATATAATTGAGCTATTTGCTGCAAGTTGTCCGCCTCACTCCAAACCTAGTGACCCAAATTTATCGTAGTTTTAGCGATCGTGCAAATCCACTCTATTTTAATTTACAACCTTTGGCAAGGAAATAGCAAGAGACCGGGCAAAAAATCGCGGATCGAGAAGGACTAAATTCCTGACTGCGAAGCTAGGTCAGTTACAGTGAATTTACGGAACATACTATCAAATGGTCTCGGTTGAATTACTGACAAGTAACGCCCGTTTGTAGTGAGGACTTTATGCCTATCTTTGGGATAAAGAAGGACTAAAGTCCTGACTACGAACCCGATAAAGAAGGACTAAAGTGCTCACTACGAACCTGATTCCGAACTTAATTCAGGTTTTGTTACCGGAGGCGATTTTACTGATTTGAGTCGATCAATTTTTCGGCTGTTTGGGCAGCACGACTGTAAACACGCTGCCTTGACCGAGATTGCTGCTAATAGCAATCTCGCCGTTAAAAGGTTTTAAAAGTTCTATACAAGTATAAAGTCCGAGACCAGTTCCTGTTGGTTCCCCTTCGATTTGTTCTTCGCCTTTAGGCGGCTTCGACGTATAAAAAGGGTCAAAAAGTTTTGACAAATCTTCAGGTGCTATGCCGCATCCCGTATCTGCAATATCCATGTATATGTTCGAGTTGTCTTGCCGAGTCACGATAGTTATTTCCCTGATTTTTCTTTCCCACATAGCATCCATTGCATTATTTATTAAGTTATAAAATACTTGAGAAATATAGGAATAAATTAAGGGAATATTGGTTATTGTTTCGTCATAAAAGTATTTTTTTCTAATCTTATTCTTGAAAAACATATTTCCTTCCAATAGTTGAATTTCTCGCTGTACTAAATCGTTGATATTTACAGGATGCAAATCTTGGTTTTGTTCTTTCCTGCTTTTCATCATCAGAGTATCCATAATCTGATTAATTTTTGAGACAGCTTGAAAGATGTATTTGGTATAATTGAAAAAAGAGTCTTCTTGGATTTTTGTGGCTTTTGTTTCAATCAAATCGACGCTAGTCTGGATCACTTGTAGCGGGCTTTTGAGGTTGTGCACCATTCCCTGGGTCAAACGTCCGATGATGGCTGTTTTTTCCTGGTCGATTAATTGCTTGGTTTTTTGTTCGACAAGTCTTTCCAGATTTTGGTTGAGCTGGGCTAGTTCTAGGTTTTTTTCTTCGAGTTTTTGTTGCAAGTTGCGGATTGTCAAGTGAGTTTCTATGCGGCTCAACACTTCTTCGTGCTGGAAAGGCTTAGTGATGTAGTCAACTGCTCCTGTCTGAAAGCCTTTTACTTTATCAAGGGTCTCGGAAAGGGCGCTCATGAAGATGATTGGAATGTCTCGGGTTGACGGGTCTGCTTTCAAACGCAGGCAAGTTTCAAAACCGTCAATTCCGGGCATCATGATATCCAAAAGAATCAAGTCGGGATGGATGTATTCAATTTGCTCGATCGCACTTTCGCCGTCTAGAGCCACTAATACTTTAAATCCGTAATTTCTTAACAACTCGAAAAGTACGTCAAGATTTGTTTGGTTGTCATCGACAATTAGTATGATGCTTCTTTCGGAATTCTTATCGTTCATATTTAAGGGAAAAATTAAAATGATTGAGTTGTGAGTTGTCGGTTGTAATTTTACATGAGATTCAAGGGATTTTCGGTGCCTCTAGAAACCCGGTTGCTCGGTAGGTGCCGACGTTTGCAATAGCCTCTTTATAGGGCAATACTGTTCAGTTAACAGTGTTTATTTTCCGGATATCCCCCTAAATCCCCCGGATAGTCGGGGGACTTTTAGAAGAATCCTGTCCCCCCCTTTGTAGGGGCGGTGCCCCCGTGCCTGCCCTCTTGGCTAAGGGGGGATCGGGTTTAATCCAAGCGTATTGCGTTATTGACAATCACGATCGGGGCGTGAGATTTAACTGATTTTAATTTATCGGTTGGCTACCCTCAATTTTAGGGCAAATGTTGCTTCAAAAAATCTCGAATTTGCCTGAGCTGAAATCCTTTAGCAAGTTGGCGAACGTGCTGAACAAAAGGGACTAATGTCGGGTCAGAATTTTCTAGTTTAGCAGTTTCCTCCAGGATAGCTTCAATATCGCCCATAGCAGCCAATCTTAACAAGACAAAGACTGACTCTGAACCAGGAGACACTATTGTTGAGTCAGCAATCGCAATCTCCGATAATGCTTTGGGAGTTTGAGCTTTGCGTTTTTTGGTTTCCGATCCCTCTTCGTAAATCCATTCTAGTCTCAAATGCAGGCGCAATAATTCTAAAAGGTCGTTAGTTTGAATCGGTTTGGTGACAAAATTATCGCAACCTGCAAGTATGCTTTTTTGCCTGGTAGTCTCGTAAACGCTAGCGGACAAAGCAAGGATAACCGCATCTTTTAATTCCGGCAACTGTCGCAGCCGCCTGGTGGCTTCCCAGCCGTCCATTACTGGCATCAGCAAGTCCATTAAAATTAGATCCGGTAGAAATTCCTGTGCTTTGTGCAAACAGTCTGCGCCGTCTATGGCTTCTGCAATTTCAAAGCCCAAACGAGAAAGCAGTCTGTGCAGCATGGCACGATTTACTTCGTGATCGTCTACGATCAGGACTTTCCGGTGGCTGCCTCTAAAACCGATAAGCCGGCGTTTTTCTTGGGTGGAGGGGGTTTCAGAATATTCGGCGACTGCGGGCAAGTCTATATCCAACCAAAATATGCTACCTTTGCCGGGGGTACTTTGGACGTGAATGTCGCTGCCCATTATTTTGACTAATTTTTGGCTGATGGAAAGTCCTAGTCCGGTACCTTCGACGAAATTGTTACGATCGCCTACTTGATGAAAAGGCAAAAATATTTCTTCTAGTTTATTCTGCCGGATGCCGATGCCGGTATCTTCGATTTGAAAGCGAATTTTAGCGGTTGGGGCCCGATCGCCAGTAGTTGTGGCGATCGCTTCGGGCGCTTCTGTGGTTTCCCGCAGGGCGATCGACTTTTTCGGATTGTCTAAATTCGCAGTCCAATTGATTGTTTGAGTAGAAACTTCGGCTGTCAAACTCGAATTTGTGCAGTGGGTTTGAGGATAATTTTCTGCGTAACCGACTTTGAATGTCACGCCACCGCTCACCGTAAACTTAACCGCATTGCTGAGCAAATTAATCAAAACTTGGCGCAATCTGATTTCATCAACAAAAACGTAGTCTGGCAGCGCCGACACCTGCTCGTAATTAAACGCAATTCCTTTTTGATGCGAGCGCATCTGGAACAGATCGACAATACTTTTAACAAAGCTGGGAAAATGCAGATTTGTCGGTGACAGTTCCATTTTACTAGCTTCGATTTTCGAGAGGTCTAAAACATCATTAATCAGGGTTAGCAGGTGGTTGCCACACTGGTGAACGTTGTTGAGACTTTCCTGTTGCTCCGCAGTTAAATTCTTATCCGGTTTGAGCAGTTGAATGTATCCTAAAATCCCGTTCAAAGGCGTCCGCAATTCGTGGCTCATGTTGGCGAGAAAGTCGCTTTTAGCGCGGTTGGCGGTTTCGGCGGCTTCTTTGGCTAATTGCAGGGCGGCTTCTGCTTGTTTGCGATCGGCTATTTCGGTTTGTGCTTGTTCAAATAGGGTCGATTGCTGAATGGCGATCGCCAACTGCACGCCCAATTGTTTCAGGCACTCTGCCTCCAATTTTTGCCAGGAATGCGGGGCCGTGCAGTGGTGGGCTATCAACAGCCCCCACAAGTTTTCGCCTTGCAAAATCGGCACTACCAGACTCGCTCTCACCTGGAGGCGAGTCAACAAACTCAAGTAACAGTCGGCGATGCCGGC
Organism: Microcoleus sp. PH2017_24_DOB_U_A; assembly: GCF_020738205.1. NCBI lineage: Bacteria > Bacillati > Cyanobacteriota > Cyanophyceae > Oscillatoriales > Microcoleaceae > Microcoleus > Microcoleus sp. PH2017_24_DOB_U_A. The sequence continues at coordinate 24,682 of NZ_JAEQCT010000058.1, read as the reverse complement.
ATTGTAAACATCTTCTGTGGCTCTAATTCGGCCATCTAGGTAAAGAGGAACGTAGGCTTCTCCAAAACAGGGATCGTAAATTTCCATTCCTATAATTGATCGGGTATTTTCGCCAACCGATTCGACTGCGACAAACCCGCTCCAATCAGGATTGAATTGGTAAATTACAGTTCTATCTACTTGCAAAAACTGGCGGACTTCTTCGACTGCTTTGGTGAGAATTTGTTCTAAATTAAGAGAAGAGCGAATGCGTTCCAGCATGGCTACTGCCAACTGTTCCCGCTTTAATTGCTGGCGCAAAAATGCTTCTGATTCTTTGCGTCTTGTGATATCTGTAATCACGGCAATTAACCCGACCGAATGGTCATTTATGTCTTTAATGCTATCGGCTCGCACCAGAGCGGTAACAGCTTCATCACTCTTGGTTCGCAGGGCAACTTCGCCGCACCAAGAGCGACCTTTGCGAATGTTTTTATAGATTTTTTTGTAACTTTTAGGCCGGATGTAAAGCGCGGCGCGATCGCCTAGCTCGTTGAGTTCTTCCACTGTGTAGCCGTAACGCTGAATGAAGGCTTGATTGTGGTAAATAGACCGCCCTTTCAAGTCAGCGATCGCGATCGCGTCGCTGGTACTTTCCACAGCTTGAGTGACCCGCAGCAAAGCTAATTCTGCTGCTTTGCGATCGCTGATATCGGTCATCGAACCCACCATCCGCAGGGGGTTTCCGGCTTCGTCCCAGACTGCTTGAGCGCGGGCGAGCACCCACTTGTAGCTGCCGTCTTTGCACTGCAAGCGGTATTCGGCGGCGTAATTGGGGGTTTGGCGATCGAGATAATCTTGGATTGTGGCTTGCACTCGATCGCGATCGTCTGGATGGATGCGATCGATCCATTCGCTGTTGCTGCTGTCGATTTCGCCGTCTGCGTAACCGATAATTTCTTGCCAGCGGGCAGATCGAAAAGCTTCATCTGTTTGAAGATTCAAGTCCCAAATTCCGTCTTGATTGCCTTTAAGAACTAACTGCCAGCGTTCTTCACTTTTACGCAATTCTTCTTCGGCTTGTTTGCGCTGAATGTGAGAACCCAACTGAGTCGCTACCGCATTGACCAATTCTACTATACGCGGTTCCATAATTGATGGATCGCGCTTGCAGAACAGTAAAATTGCCAGCACCTCTGAATTGGCGCGAATCGGCACTCCGAAACAAGCTTTCAATCCGGCTGCTGCCGCCATTTGCGATCGGGCAAAAAATGCATTATTGACTACAGAAACATCTTCAATCCATTCTACCTTTCTGGTTGACCAAATCCGTCCCGGCACTCCCAATCCCGGCGCGAACCTAATTTTCTTACTTTCCTGGCCAAACCTATCTAAATCGCGATCGCTAGCATACCAAGTTTCGCTGTGTTCCAAAACAGTACCATTAGCAACGGGTATCCAAGCTTCAGCAAAATTCCAGCCGATCGCAGTGCACAGCAACCGGAGGATATCAGGGAGAGCGCTGTGAAAATCTACCGACTTACTAATGGCTTGAGTTGCTGCCAGCAACAGCTTAATTTCATCTTCTGCTTGCTTGCTTTCTGTAATATCAGTTCCCGTGCCGAGAATTTGTTTTAACTGGCCCTCTGCTGTTTTTGCAAATACAGTATCTCGGCTGACAATCCAGCGCCAAGAACCATCCTTGTGCCGGATGCGGTACTCAATTTCAAAGATCTCTCCTTCTGTACCCGTTGCGACTTGCTGTAAATAATCAGGCATTTTGATGGCATCTTCCGGGTGCATTAAAGTTAACATCAACGGCCCCATTGCCTGAATCTCATCTACTGTATAGCCAATAATCTGAGAGATAGAAGCATTCGCATAAATATTTTTTTGTTCTATCAAGTCGTAAACATACAAAATATTAGGACTTGCCTCAGCAATGCGATCGCCGAACCGCTTGCTATCTTGCAAATCTGCTTCTGCTTTCTTTCTCGCAGTAATATCGCGAACAATGCAAATTATTTCGCCCTCCGGCAAAATTGTCAGCGAGACTTCTTGAGGGAATTGAGAGCCATCGCGGCGGCAGCCTACTGCTTCTGTGCTGCAATAACCTTGGTGCGCTAAAGTCGGCATAATTTCCCGCTCAAACCTTGCGAGTTCTGCACCTTCATAAAATATTTTCCAACTTTTGCCCAATATTTCTTCGAGGGCATTGTAACCGTAGATTTTGAGTTTAGCTGCGTTGGCATAAATCACATCTCCGCTGGCATTGACAATACCTATGCCTTCGGAAGCGGCTGCCATTGCTGCTGCTTGTCGCTGGAGTTTTGACTCAAAACGTTTGCGGCTGGTGATATCCCGGACGATCGCAATAATTTCGTCATCGGTGCAGAAGACTATTCTCGCTTCAAAATCGCACAGTACATCCTGAATTGGCAGTTGATATTCTACAACTTGAATCTCGCCGGTCTCGATCGCTTGTTGATTGCCGGACAATATTTTTTCAGCAAAAGCAGCAGGCAAGATGTCTTGTGCTTTTTGACCAATAAATATGTTTTCCGGTACCAGGGTTTGGATATCTTTTGCGGGTTTGAAGTCTACAAAAGTGCCGTCGGCGCGACAGCGAAATATCATGTCGGGTATCGCGTTTAAAAGAGCGCGATTAGTGGCTTCACTTTTACGCAATTCAGCTTCAGCTTGCTTGCTCAATGTAATATCTCTGGCAACTGCATAAATTAAACTTTCTTCAGCAAAAGGTGATGCCGTCCACGACAGCCATTTATAAGTACCATCTGGGCAAATACAGCGGTTTTCTAAGTTAATAACGGGGTGAGAATTTTGAAGTTTTTCTAATTCAGCTATAGTTATTTCTCTGTCTTCTGGATGCACGAATTCTATAAAAGGTTTGGCTAGAAGTTCGTCTCGGCTGTAACCTAATACATTTGACCAAGCAGGGTTTAAGCGTTTGAAATAGCCGTCAAAACCTGCAATGCAAAGTAAATCTAGCGAAATGCTAAAGAAGCGATCGCGCTCTTGTTGTGTTTGTTTTAATTCGGTGACATCGATCACCAAACCATCCCAAACTATATCGCCGTTGGCCTGCTTGGAGGGCTTAGCCGCGCCTTGCAGCCATTTCACTCGTTCTCCCGTAACTTGCCGCCACTGGTGGTGCCAAGATTCCTGACTCGCCGCTGAAGTTGCGATCGATCGATGCAAGTCTGAGATGTCATCGGTGTGAACTGTAGCAAAAGCCAAGCTGGCATTTTCTTCTATTTCTTCAGGTCTTAAATTGTAGAGCTGCCAACTCCCAGAAGAAACATAAGTAAAAGATGTTTTGCCATCCACATAAAGCCTGTATTGATAAATCATTCCCGGCACGTTAGCGCTGATTATTTGAAATCGATCTTCGCTCTCCTGCAATGCTATTTGCTGGCGCTTGTATTCGGTCACATCTCGCATGATTCCGACCAACATTTTAGTGCCGTTAGCTTTATTAAAAACTGTTTTTTTGGTAGATATAATGCGTTCTTGACCTGCGCTATCTGTAAAAGTCTCTTCCGTTTGTTTGGGAATACTTCTTTGCAATACTTGCTGGTCTTGTTGCTCAAAAACTTTGGCTTGTGCTGCGCCCAAAAACTCGTATCCCGACGTACCTATAAGTTCCGATCGCCCTTTTCCCATCAATTCGCAAAAAGCATCGTTTAGTACAACCCACCTATGTTGCTCGTCTTTGACAAAAATTGGGTCAGGAGTAGCATTAATCGTGTGATTTAAAAACTCTTCTGATGCTTTTACTTCGGCTTCGTAGCGATAGCGGTCGCTCACGTCCAAAATTACTTTAATCATCCGGTCGATCGAGCCGTCGCGGCCCCGGATGCAGCGCAGGGAAACCCGAGTATAAACTATTTTTCCATCTTTTTTGCGCCATCTTTTGTCTAAAATATAGCCTTCGCTCTCCCCGGCAAAAATTTTATTTAACTGCTCTAAACTAGCCTGCCAGTCTTCAGGATAGCCCCACTGTTCCCAATTTCCGTGCAAAAGTTCTTGGCGCTCGTATCCCAGCAAATTGCACAAAGCATCGTTAACTTCCAACCACTGGCATTGTGTGGGTTCTGAGAGGGAAACTGGAGGAGCAATAATCGCAATTCCGACGAGGGAATTTTCGACTACGGAGCGATATTTTGCTTCACTTTTTTGCAAAGCTTCTTGGTTGTGCTGCCGCTCAACTGCGTAGCGGAGCGATCGCATTAACACTTCGCTGTCGATTTTTCGCTTGACTAGATAATCCTGAGCTCCTGCTTGGATTGACTGCACGGCGAGTTCTTCATCGTTGTGCGCCGTCAGTACGACGATCGGAGTATTGAGGCTGTATTCTTGTATGTTAACAATTGTACTTATGTCTTGGCTGTCGGGCAGCGAAAGGTCAAGTAAAATCACATCAAAATGTTCGCCGAGCAAAATTTGCTGCGCTTTGCTGAGACGGTCTGTACAGCTTACTGACAGCCTTTGGGTTTCGGCTCGGCTGACATTTGTTTCTAATAACAATTCTTCGATTAGATCGGCTTCGGCTTGATTGTCTTCGACCAGGAGAACTTTAAAGCCGTTTCGCTTGGCGGTTGGGCTCAAAACTGATATCATATACCTTGTTAATTATCGTAAGGCAGTCGAGCTAATTATTATAGCATATAAATAATTGAATGCCAAAATAACGCTGGTAAAAAATAAAATTGCTTGCGTCCAAAAACTACAATGTTCTACATCGACTGTGTTTTTGCTCTAAGTAGGTCAACCCAATCAGAGGTAAAATTTTTACGGTTTTGAGAATCTGGGTTGGTGGAGGAAACAAAACTGCTCGGTGTTGTGTTTTGTGGGCGATCGCCGCGATCGAATCGCTTCACCGTCAACAGTCAACACAATTTGAGCGGTATCCCCGCACCGCTGCGCGATCGGCGCCAATAAATCCGTGGAAATTATGTCTGACATTGACATTTTTACAATTTTTTTTATGATAGCTTACCTAAACTCCCCGCTGCCATTTCTTTACTTTTTGCAATTAAATAAATCTTCCCCAGGGGTCTTGCCATTTAGCAAAAAAGTTATAAGATAGAAATAGAGGCAATTAAAAACTAGGCCGGATACAGACGCGAAAAAAATCTGAGCTTTTGGGCAACAAAACTACATTTAAAAATTGACACTCCTTTGTTTACTGTCCTTTAACCGAACTGGTCTGAATGTGAGAGGAAAAAAGCAATGCTAGACAAATTAGCAATTCAAGAAAAACAAGTTTTAATTCCCAAAGAAAAAGCCTTAATATTGTGGTTTGATGAAGTCGGGATAGCCGACATCCCATTAGTAGGGGGTAAAAATGCTTCATTGGGGGAAATGATTCAACAGTTAACCCCCAAAGGAGTCAGCGTCCCCAATGGATTTGCAACTACAGCATACGCTTATCGGTACTTCATCGAGTCGGCGGGTTTAGAAGCAAAATTGCGCGAAATTTTTGCCGATTTAGACGTAGAAAATCTCCAGAACCTCCGCATCAAAGGGAAGCAAGCGCGGGCGTTAATTCTCGATACACCGTTTCCGCGAGACTTGCAAGTGGCGATCGCAGATGCTTACGATCGACTGTGCGATCGCTACGGCGACAGTACAGACGTAGCAGTCCGTTCGTCCGCCACCGCCGAAGACTTACCAGACGCCAGTTTCGCCGGACAGCAAGAAACCTACCTCAACGTCCACGGTTGCACCAGCGTCCTCCAATGCTGCCACAAATGCTTCGCCTCCACCTTCACCGACAGAGCGATTTCTTACCGCCAACAACGAGGTTTCGACCACTTTGAAGTCGCCTTATCCGTCGGCGTGCAGAAAATGGTGCGATCGGACTTAGCATCCTCCGGCGTCATGTTCAGCATCGACACCGAAACCGGTTTCAAAAATGCCGCCCTAATCACCGCCGCCTACGGATTAGGAGAAAACATCGTTCAAGGAGCAGTAAATCCCGACGAATACCTAGTTTTTAAACCCACATTAAAACAAGATTTCCGCCCAATTCTCGACAAACGCCTCGGCACCAAAGACATCAAAATGGTGTACGATCTCGGCGGTTCCAAATACACCAAAAACCTCTCGGTAGCCCCAGCAGAACGCGGCAAATACGCCCTTAACGATGAAGAAATTCTGCAACTAGCACGTTGGGCCGTACAGATAGAAGAACACTACTCTCAAGTCCGCGGCACCTACACGCCGATGGACATCGAGTGGGCAAAAGACGGCAATACAGGCGAACTATTCATCGTCCAAGCGCGGCCGGAAACAGTACAATCACAAAAATCTGCTACAGTTTTACGCAACTACAAATTGCAAGGTTCCAGCGCAGTTTTGGCAACAGGGCGTGCCGTTGGTGAAGCTATCGGACAAGGTAAAGCCCGCGTAATTTTAGACGTTCACCAAATCGCTGACTTTGAAGCAGGGGAAGTTCTTGTTACCAACAAAACTGACCCGGATTGGGAACCGATCATGAAAAAAGCCAGCGCGATTGTCACCAATTCCGGCGGCCGTACTTGCCATGCTGCGATCATTGCCCGGGAAATGGGAATCCCCGCCATTGTCGGCACCGGCGACGGTACTAAAGTCTTGCAAAACAATCAAGAAATTACTGTTTCTTGTTCCGAAGGAGACGAAGGCAAAGTTTATTCCGGTTTAGTTCCTTTTGAAATTCAAGAAATTGCGATCGACAATTTGCCCCGCACCCGCACTCAAATTTTAATGAATGTCGGAAACCCAGAAGAAGCTTTTGGTTTGTCAGCAATTCCTTGCGATGGCGTAGGGTTAGCGCGGCTAGAATTCATCATCGCCAACCACATCAAAGCGCATCCCTTGGCACTGATTCACTTTGACGAATTGACCGACACATCAGTCAAGCGCCAAATTGCCAAACTCACAGCACTTTACAAACACAAACCCGATTTCTTTACCGACAAATTAGCCTGCGGAATTGCCACCATCGCCGCCGCATTTTATCCCAATCCAGTCATCGTGCGGATGAGCGATTTCAAGAGCAACGAATATGCTAATCTGCTGGGAGGGCGGCAGTTTGAACCGAAGGAAGAAAACCCGATGATCGGGTGGCGCGGCGCTTCTCGTTATTATGACCCGAATTACCGCGAAGCTTATGCTTTGGAATGCAAGGCATTAAAGCGAGTGCGCGACGAAATGGGCTTGACAAATGTGATTCCGATGATTCCGTTTTGTCGCACGCCGGAGGAAGGGCGCAAAGTGTTGGCCGAGATGGCGAAACACGGTTTAGTCAAGGGTGCAAATGGCTTGCAGGTGTACGTGATGTGCGAATTGCCCAGCAATGTCATATTTGCTGACGAATTTGCCCAGGTTTTTGACGGATTCTCGATCGGCTCCAACGACTTAACTCAGCTAACATTAGGATTAGACCGGGATTCTGCCTTAGTCGCCCACATCTTTGACGAACGCAATGAAGCTGTGAAGCGGATGGTGGAAATTGCCATTAAAGCCGCCAAGAAGTACGATCGCAAGATAGGTATTTGCGGCCAAGCGCCCAGCGATTATCCTGAGTTTGCTCGCTTCTTGGTTGAGTTGGGAATTGATTCGATTAGTTTGAATCCCGATTCGGTTTTGAAGACTTTGTTGGATGTTGCTAAGGTGGAGGCTTCGAGTGCGGTGATGGATTTAGCGGCGCAGGTTGCTAAAGTTTAAGGGAGTATCTCAGTTTTGAATTTTTTCATTTATAGTGCTGTCCCCGCTCGCGTATTATACAATACGCGAGCGGGGACAGCACTCAAATAAAAAAATTCTTTTTACAAACATGAGATGCTCCCAAGTGTAACCCCTCTCCCGTTCGTAGCGAGGAATGCAAGTCCTCTGATTTAGAAAGGACTTGCATTCCTCACTACGAACCTATCCACAACAACCCTTACCAGCAAACGGTTAACGCACGGGCGGCATAGTTTGAGATTTCACTGGGAACTTTCCTGATTTAAAACCGTCTGTTACCCGATGATTTTAGCTTCGGGATTATGTAAATAAAAAACAAGATTATTCACAAAAGCTCTGAAAATGTGTTTACAGTTCTCCTGATTATTGTCATAGGTTTGGCTCCGTCGCTGGTGTCTTTGTGGGTGATGCGCTCTGCCGAGAGGCAAGTCAGCGAGAGAATTGCAGCGGCCAGGCGGGCGGTAGCAAATAGACCCCTGCCTGCTCAACTAGCAATGGGCGATCGCACTTACGTACAAGGCCTCGGCTATCCGATCGGCGATATCACTTGCGAGTATAACGCTCGCTCTAATTACATTCGCTGTGCTGTGAATCCTTCTGGGCCCTGTCAAGATTGTCGGTACTATCAAGCCAGAACTCTTGACGTTCGCGCCCAAAAGATATAGGTTGTATTGGGGTTGTTGTATGCGAATATTTGCTGAGGTAGTAATCCATCAGTTAATATGTACTTACGTGGAAGGGTTGTTGTTGAAGCTTTTTGGGGACTAGCCGCGCCCAAACTAAGTAATTAAAATCTAATCGAGCAGTATTGCTGGGTTAAATTGGCCCTAACTAGCGGATGACGATCGGTGTTTTTCTAGTTGATGACTTGCGCTCAGAAACCAGATTTAGATTGTAAATCTTGGTTGGGCTGCAAAAAATCTAGGAATAAATCGGGTTTCTACTCTCTTGGGCGTAACTGGGGGAGACCCAGGAAAATCGCAAGTAGCTTACCAGCAAATCTGTAAATCGATTTCTCCAAAACATCATGAAAAATTCAGCACTAACAATTGTCTCCAGCATTTACCTTAAACAGAAATCCGCTCGAAGACTCTAAGTTGAAATTTTGAGAAGTTGCTTGTGGGTAACAATATTCTATTTTTGGCGATCGCAGATGAACGCAGTCTCAAACCTGGATTGTTGTCACTAACTAGACTGCAAGTCATAAATTTTTAATCCGCCTCGTCGATACAGGGTATGCCGATTTCAATTAAATTACACCGCCCAAAAACAATGCAGACAAGCCCCCGACTCAAGTCGCGAGCAGCCCAAAATTTTAGACTTTAGACTAAAGTTCAAGCTCCCAGATTCATCTGGCCAGGAAATCTAAAATCTAAAATCTAAAATTGACTGACATAGATGGGAAACTGCCACCCTAATTTCGTTCATCCAACCAAGTGTTAGCTTTCAGAAATGGTAAATTTTTTCTGCCCATAAAGTGTATTAGACGATCGACAGAAAACCTCATCAAGTAATTTTTTGAGGCTCGCTGTTATTGTCTGCTGCGGGAGGTAAGATATCTCCTTGTTAAAGATACACCCGCTCACAGAAAGCCGAAGGCAAAATATCACCCGATAGATAGATTATTACCATTAAAACTGTCCTGTCTCAGCCCTCGCGCAGGCGATACAGCACTTTTGCTGGTTAATGAAGTAAAAAAAGTGATTTCGCTCCGAAACCGTCTGTTTGTCAGGGTTATGACGTGTTTCAGAAGTCTAATCGGCCGACATCAAATCGGCTGTATTTCCAATGCTATCCAATAGCAAGATAGCAGAAATTTATGCTGATGAAAATCGGCATATTACTCTTTTTAACAGAATACGGTTGAGTTAAGATCGATCGCCCTAACCTCCATTTAAAAAAAAGGGGGATACAAGAAATTCTCTTTCGTCCCCGCAACGATTCGGGGGATGGGAGGAATCTCCGGGGAAGAAACAGCACTAACTGAACCTTATTGCTTTCTAAAAGTCAAACAACAGAGCAACTCAGTCTCAATTAAGCCTTGTTAAGAGGTGATAATTATTACCTCTTAATGGGTATATTGTATACAATCAGCAAGGTATCAGACAATGAAAAGCATTGGCAACAAACCAATTTTCCTGAGTCAACAAAAAACAGTTGACACCACAAGCATTGGCAGGAAAAATTCCCGAACTACCGCAACTTATCCTCAGGAAAAACAAATAAAACAAGTAAAATCAGACTGGTCTTTCCTGTCTCCAAAAATTGGTGGTGGCGCGGAAATTGAACACCTAGAGAGAGAATTTTTGCGATCGCCCGATTCGGTGGGCCCCCGGAATGTAAAAAATATACTGTTCATCGATGCCAGAGTAGAGAATAGCGACAGCTTGGCAAGAGGAGCAACAGCGGATACAGAGGTATTTTTACTGGACTCGATCGCGGATGGAGTCGATCGAATTACTAGAATTCTTGCTAATTACAGCGATTTAGACAGCCTTCAAATAGTTGCTCACGGTCAAGAAGCCAGAGTACAACTGGGGTCAGTAGAACTGTGCAGCGACAACTTAGAAACCTACAGCCATTTGTTGCAGCAGTGGGGAAACTCCCTCAGCGAGAGAGGAAATATCTTATTATTGGCTTGCCGGGGAGCAGCCGGGGAAAGCGGCCGGGCCTTCGTGCGGCGACTCAGTGAAATTACGGGTAGAGAGATTGCAGCTTCCACAGGCTTGGTAGGGAGTGCGGCGCTCGGTGGCGATTGGGAATTAGAATTTGCGACAGGAGAAATAAGGGCCAGGATTGCCCTTGAGCAAAAGGTGCTGGAGGCATACAGCGGAGTCCTCGGTACCTTAGTCAACGAAACATTTAGGAACGCCACAGTCAGGGGGCCTTGGCTCTACCGAGGACAAGACGGCAGGGTATTCGACCCCAGCTCAGTCTTTGAAGCCAACAGGCAAAGGATTCCCGGTATCACCGGAGGAAGTTCATCTGGGATACTTCCCGGTTTGGGTGGCGATGTACCACCCTCTGGGGCTTTGCAATTGACGACCAACGGTGTGGGACTGCCAGCCTTTGTTCTCTACGACAACCCCATACCCTCCACAGAGGGTCTGAAAATTACCTTCGATTTCTTTGCTTACAACGGCACTACTCTCCAAGGCCCAAACGGTTTTATCAGCCCGCAGCCAGGGGACGGCATTAGCTTCTTCCTGATTGACGGGTCAGCTAGCCCTACAGCAGCAGGAGGCTTTGGTGGTTCTCTGGGGTATGCCAACAACACCAATGGCAGCCAACCCGGATTGGTGGGAGGTTATTTGGGCATTGGACTCGATGAGTTTGGGAATTTTTCTAATGATACGGAAGGACGTGTTGGTGGAGCAGTAAATGGTACCATTCCTGGTTCAACTCTCGAAGGCTACAGACCTGATTCCATCACTCTCAGGGGTCGTCAAGCAGATAGTTATCGATTTTTAACAAACGCGATCGCCCCTTTAGGTATCGACAATATCCCCAAAAGTATTGACTTTTTAGATGCTGGGGGTACTTATGACTTCGACAATACTGTCACTACCAGTCGAGATGCAGCGAAAAGAAGCATTCAAATTACCCTAGCCCCCTCAAATTCAGCAACGCCCAACAGGCTCACCATTGCCCTAGACCTGAATAACGACGGCTTGTTCACCGGCGCGGGTGAAACTCTGATCGATATCCCCAATCTAGCAACTGCAAACGGAGCGATACCGCCTAATTTCAAATTTGGTTTTGCCAGTTCGACGGGAGTTGCAAGCAACTTCCACGAAATTCGCAACCTCGCAATCGAGACTGTCAATCCTACTCCCACCATCTCTGCTGATGTGGCCACCATCAAAAGTGGCCCGCAGTTCATCAAAACAGGTGCTGGCAGTATTACCTACACCATCACTACTACTAACAAGGGGACATCGCCGGCTGAACAAGTTTTGGTTCAAGACGAATTGCCTCCGGAACTCGTTCCTGTCGGCGGAGCCAATCCCATTCGCCAGATCAGTGGGGGTGGCCTTTACTCAAGCACGACGCGGAACGTCACCTGGCCGAAAATTCCCGTTCTCGGTGTCAATCAAAGCGTCACCTACACCTTGTCAGTTGCTTTACCCCCAAGTCTAAATCCTGGCAGCAGCTTAACCAACACCGCATTCAGCAGTGCCAGCACTTTCGACCCCGATCTCAGCAACAACGACGGTTCAACGTTCATAGGCCAACAACAGACTACTATTTCCCCTACTGTTGCCGATCTCGTTACTACCAAAAGCGGCCCCGTCACTTCTGTGGCCGGGTCAACGATTACCTATACCCTGACCACAGCCAACCTGGGGCCAGACCCGGCTCTCAACGCGACTATCACTGACAGCATTGTTCCCGGTTTGACTGGAGTCAGCGCATCGGACAATGGCACTTACAATCCGGCTACAGGGATTGTCACCTTCCCGGTGCTGACATCCCTAGCCATCAGTACAACAGTTAACCGCACCGTCAGTTTCGTTGCTCCACCGACCCTTACTTCAATCAGCAACACGGCTCGCAGCAGCTCGGAGACACCCGACCCCTTTCCCCGCACCAACGACGGCAGTACCACCAATAAAGACGGCACTCCCACGAATTCCACTGTTGTCACGACTATTACGCCCAGCGCTGATGTGGTAACAATTAAGAGCGGGCCGACGGGTGCGCTGCCTGGAACCCCTGTCAGCTACAGAATTACGACAGTCAATAACGGGCCGAGCCAAGCAGAAGCCGTCACGATCGCTGACAGCATCATTCCGGGCTTGACGGGAGTCACGGCATCGGACGGTGGCACCTATAACGCAGTTACGGGGATTGTCAGCTTCCCTGCTGTTGCGATCGCCAGTGGCATTACAGTCAATCGGACGATCGGCTTTGTGCCCCCAGTCGCCCTCCCCTCAATCAAAAACACGGCAACAAGCTCCTCGGCGACTCCCGACCCCACCCCAGGAAACAACAACGGCACAAACCCTGAGTCCAGTGTCAGCACTACGCTCGGAGCTATTGCCGATGTTGTTACCACCAAAAGTGGGCCCACAGCTACTACGGCCGGTCGCACAATCAGCTACACGATCGCCACAGCCAACATCGGCCCGAGTCAGGCAGATGGCGTCACGATTACTGACAGCATCGTTCCCGGCTTGACGGGAGTCACGGCATCCGACGGCGGTACGTACAACCCAGTTACCGGGATTGTTACATTCCCTGGGATTGCACTCGCCAGTGGCGCATCAGTCAATCGGACGATCGGCTTTGTCGCCCCAGGTACCCTGACCTCAATCAGAAATACGGCTCGGAGCTCCTCGACGACTCCCGACCCGATCGGCACCAACAACGACGGCAGCACCACCAATCAAGACGGCACTCCCACCAACTCATCTGTTGCCACCAGCATCACGCCCAGCGCTGATGTGGTAACAACCAAAAGCGGCTCGACGCTCGCCATTCCCGGTGCTACAGTCAGCTACACGATCGCCACAGCCAACAACGGCCCGAGTCCGGCAGAAGGCGTCACGATTACTGACAGCATCATTCCCGGCTTGACGGGAATCACGGTATCCGACGGCGGCACCTACAACGCGGCTACAGGGATTGTCACTTTCCCGGGTATTTCGATCGCCAGTGGCGTATCAGTCACTCGGACGATCGGCTTTATCGCCCCAACAACCCTGACTAGCGTCAAAAACACGGCAAAAAGCACCTCGACGACTCCAGACCCAGCCCCTGGTAACAACGACGGCACAAGTCCGAATGCCACTGTCAGCACTTCGATCGGTGCTGTGGCCGATGTGGTAACTAGGAAAAGTGGGCCCGCGAGCGCCAATCCTGGAACCACAGTCAGCTACACAATTAGCACGGCCAACAACGGCCCGAGTCAGGCAGAAGGCGTCACGATTACTGACAGCATCATTCCCGGCTTGACGGGAGTCACGGCATCGGACGGCGGCACCTACAACGCAGCTACGGGGGTTGTCAGCTTTCCTGCTATTGCGATCGCCAATGGCATTACAGTCAATCGGACGATCGGCTTTGTCGCCCCAACAACCCTGACTAGCGTCAAAAACACGGCAAAAAGCACCTCGACGACTCTTGACCCCACCCCGGGAAACAACGACGGTTCCGATCCTACTGCCACTGTCAGCACTACCCTCGGTGCTGTTGCCGATGTCGCAACAACCAAAAGCGGGCAGACGATCGCCACTGCTGGAACCACAGTCACCTACACAATTAGCACAGCCAACAAGGGCCCGAGTCCCGCAGAAGGCGTCACAATTACTGACAGCATCATTCCCGGCTTGACAGGAGTCACGGCATCCGACGGCGGGGTTTACAACCCAACCACAGGGATTGTCACCTTTCCTGCGATTGCGATCGCCAATAACCTTACAGTCACTCGGACGATCGGCTTTGTCGCCCCAGCTACCCTGACTAGCGTCAAAAACACGGCTCGGAGCAGCTCAGTCACTTCTGACCCCACCCCGGGAAACAACGACGGTTCCGATCCTAATGCCACGGTGACCACCACTGTCAGCACGACACCGCGCCGCAACATCCCCCCTACAGCAGAAAACGATAACGTCACTCTGGGGCGTAACAGCGCTGCCAGGCTCGCGAACTTGGGAGGAACAGACACAGACGGCACTGTGGTTTCCTTCACGATCGACACTTTGCCTCCAACAAATGAAGGCGTCCTATTTTTGGGCGACCCAGCTAACGGTGGAGTAGCGGTTACAGCCGGTCAAGTCCTGACGCCGGCTCAAATCAAGCAGTTGTTCTTCCGATCCACAGGCACTTTTACAGGGGCAAACTTTACCTACAGCAGCACGGACGATCGAGGAGATCGGAGTCTCGCAGCTACCGTTGCCCTAATTCCGCCGCAGTTCAAGGAACCGCCGGTACCAGTCAATACCAACTCTCCTGTGGCGCCGAACGCCACCATCAACCTCACGGGGCTGATAGCAAACGACCCGGATAGCCCGATCGCTTCTTACAAGATCGACACTCTGCCCCCGGCAGACCAAGGCGTCCTATTTTTGGGCGATCCGGCTAACGGCGGAGTGGCAATTACACCAGGTCAAGTCCTCACCCCAACGCAAATCAACCAACTATTCTTCCGGGCCACAGGCGCGTTCAGAGGGGCCAGCTTTACCTACAGCGCGACAGACACCACCGGGTTGCCCAGTCCGGCCCCCGCTACTGCCTCCCTGTTCCCGCCTCCGGTTAACCTACCCCCGGTTGCTAACAACGCCAGCGTCAGCTTGCTGCCCGGTAGCGCTATCAATATCCCCGGACTCGGAGGATCAGACGACGGCACTGTGGTTTCCTTCAAAATTGAGACTCTGCCGCCAACTAATGAAGGTGTGCTGTTCTTGGGCGATCCGGCCAACGGGGGAGTACGAGTTACAGCCGGTCAAGTCCTGACACCAGCTCAAATTACTCAGTTGTTCTTCCAGGCGGGCACCGATTTTAAAGGGGCAAACTTCACCTACAGTGCCACCGACAACCTCGGCGCTACCAGCCCGGCCGTTGCTACTGTCTCCGCACTGCCGATCGTACTTAACCAACCGCCGGTACCATTGAATGCCAATACCTCGGCGGCCCCCAGCAGCACGATTACCGTGCCCGGACTAGCAGGCCGAGACCCCGATCCGGGCGATACGATCGCCTCCTTCGACATCAAAACCCTGCCACCAATAGCTCAAGGTCGTCTGTTCTTAGGCGATCCAGCCAGCGGCGGAGTTCCAATTACGATCGGTCAGATCCTGACGCCTGCTTCGATTAACCAATTGTTCTTCCAGGCATCGGGCAACTTCACCGGTACTACCTTTACCTACGGCGTCACAGACAGCCGCAGCCTAGGCAGTCCCACTGCGGCAACTATCTCAATTTTGACCGCACCCGTCCCGCCCACACCCACACCGCCCACACCCACGCCAATTCGGCAACCGACGCCCACACCTACCCCGATACTGGTACCCACGCCCACACCAGTACCCACGCCCACACCAGACATCCCGCAGCCACCGACACCGACACCCACACCAACACCCCCGCCTATTTTCGGGCCAGTACCCGAACCTGATACGGGCTGCGATTGCACCCCCTTACCCCTGCTGCCTCCGATTACATTTATCCAACCGCAGGCAGGGCAAATACTCAACTTCGACTCTAACGCCGTAGAACTCACCGACATCCAAAACACGATCCTCGGCACTCCCGGAGACGACTATTTAGGCGGGAACGACACTAACGAACTGTTTCTTGCCGAAGCTGGGAACGACATAGTTTTAGGTGAAGACGGCGCTGATATTGTCTTCGGAGACCAAGGGGCAGACTTCATCGCTGCCGATAAGGGCAATGACATCGTTTACGCGGGCAAAGAAAATGATGTGGTGTTTGGAGGGAAACAAAACGATCGCATTTTTGGCGATCGCGGTGCGGACTTATTGTCGGGCGATCGCGGTGACGATACGATCGTCGGCGACAACGGCAACAACATCGACTTGACTGGTAACGAGGCCGATCTGATTTTCGGTGGCGAAGGAAGCGACGCAATTGCTGGCAATCAAGGCAACGACATCATTTTCGCCGGCAAAAGCCCAGACATCGCCTACGGGGGCAAAGAGGACGACGCGATCTTCGGCGATAAGGGCCGTGATACCCTCTACGGCGACAGCGGGAACGATTCCCTGTTCGGTGGCGTCCTCAACTCCCTAGATAGCGACCCAGACGGGCAAGATTTGCTGTTTGGAGGCAATGGCAATGACTTACTATTCGGCCAAGAAGGCGACGATACTTTGCTCGGTGGCAACGGCCGGGATTTGGCCTATGGAGGCAAAGGGGGCGATCGCATTTTTGGCGAAATTGCTTCCGACACACTCTACGGCAATCAAGGTTCTGATACCCTCGTCGGCGACTACGGTACTGCTGTTGGCACCACAATTGCTACTGATGAAGGCGACTTAATTTTCGGCAACGATAGCGGCGACATCATCGGCGGCGGCAGCGGTAACGACAGCATTTTTGCCGGCAAAGGCAATGACTTAGTTTACGGCGGCAAAGACAATGACCTGATTTGGGGCGAACTCGGTTCCGACACCCTTGTCGGCGACGAGGGAGAGGATTCGCTTTACGGCGGCTTGCAAAACGAATTCGTCAGCGACGCTAACGGCCGCGATTTGCTGTTTGGGGGCAACGGTAACGACTATCTCAACGGCGGTGAGAGTTCCGACTCTCTCGGCGGCGGTTTTGGTAACGATACTCTTCGCGGCGGCAAGGATGACGATTTGATGCACGGAGATGCCGGCGATGACTTGATGTACGGCGATGGCGGCAGCGATATTATGTGTGGCGATGATGGCAACGATACCATGTATGGCGATCGCGACGATAACCAGGATGTCTCGGTGGGTGCTAATGGCCAGCAAGAGTGCATGAGTGGCGGCAACGGCGAGGACTTGTTATATGGCAATGAAGGCCAAGATACTCTCAACGGCGATGACGGTAACGACACTCTCTACGGAGGGACAGATAACGACATTCTCAACGGCGGTTCTGGCGATGACTGGCTGTTTGGCGGTGCGGGCGAGGATACTTTAATTGGAGGTACTGGGAGCGATCGTTTTGTGTTAGATAGCAACAGCGGTATCGATACTGTCCTTAATTTTGAAGTAGGAATCGACAAGTTTTCTTTAGCTGGTGGCTTGAGTTTTGCTCAGTTGCAAATTAACTCGACGGCGAACGGAAGTGTCCTGCAAATAGCCTCTACTGGGCAGGTTGTAGCTAATATTTTCGGAGCCAGTAATGCTATTACTGCTCTGGATTTTGTGACTTTTTCCCAGTAAACAGCAGCGCGCATTTAATGCGCCCAATTTGACCTAATATTGAGAAACCCGGTTTGCGAACAAACCGGGTTTCTCAATATTTAATTCGAGATTTGAGATTGGATATCAAATCCGGTAGCATCGGAATTATTACCCAAAGCCAGGACACGGCACTGCCGTGTCCCTACAATTAATCACGGTAGGGACACGGCACTGCCGTGTCCTCTATATGATTCCGGTGCAACCGGAATTGATATCATATCAATTCCGGTTGTATCGGAATAATTTAACCGCAGAGAACGCAGAGGGCGCGGAGGCAGAGAATAGAGAGATGAATGATTCCGATGCTGACGGAATTGATATGAGATTTAAGATTTCACAATCCTCCATCTAATTTAATTTCACATCGATTACCAAGGACTACCAATCATTGTAAAAGCAGACCAAAAATAGGGATGAGTGAGATTTTGTGCAGCGAAGCTATCTTCCCCTAATGAGTTCCCGTTCCCCGTAGGGGTTCCCGAAGGGTAGGGTAGGGAATCGCCATTACCTGCCATTTCTCGGATGGCTTGCTGGCTATTTTGCCCTCCCCGTTTGGCTGCAACAAAAGGGCCCCACAAGACTCCATTTTCGATCCGAACTTGACCTTGGATCATAGCAATTTGCGCTGCTCTGAGAGCTTCAGCTTTGATCGGAGCTGTTTTTAATTGATGGTAAAACTCGCTCATCAATGCTAACGTACCTTCATCAGAAACATACCACAAACTCGCTAAAGCCGACTTAACTCCTGCTTGAAATGCCAAGCCAGCAAAACCCATTTCCGTTGTCTCATCTCCGAGTGCTGTGCGGCAAGCTGATAGTACCAATAACTCCACAGGTGGATTGTTCCACCCCAAATTTCTGAGTTGATCTAATTGCAGTTTTCCATCCCACAGTTGAATAAAAGAGTTGCTCGCTGCTCCCGGTTTAAACTCGCCGTGAGTTGCTAAATGAATTATTTGATAAGGATTTCTACTGCGTTGGAATTTCAGGTTGTTCAGGGTAAATTGTTCGTTCAAGAAAGATTTCCCCTGCCACAAATCTACAATAGTAGATAGTTCTATTGGCACTGCTGGTAGGGGATCTAACCGATCGAATTGAGCGGCTCCCATTGCTAAAACAGAGGCATTTTGTAGCGATACATAGCGGGTATCGGTAAGTGAAATAGCTGGTATTAGACTGAGAGAATATTTTTCGACCAGGAATTGTTTGCCGTCATAAAGAGCAGATAAGGGGAGACTCCGCAAACCGGTATCCAGTGAAAATAACAGCGTATTGATATTTTGTTCCTGCAAGTCTGTTTCTAAAGGTGCAATCAGCAAACTATAAAGTTTTTGAGCGGATGCTTTGTAGCTGGTGGTGTTCAGATTCCCAGGATTCAAGATTTCTGCGCGGAATTCCGTTGCTAGTTTGATGATCCTCTCCCGATTGGCTTCCGGTACAGTTTTTCTAATCGCCGAACCTTCGGGAGAGAACAGTAATAATTCTACTCGATCGCTAAATAAGTTAATATAAATAATTGCCGATTTCTTGCCTGTTTGCGAGGCAACTTTGAGCAAAGTTTCGCGGATATTTTCAGCGCCGAGATTGGGATTGGTAAAGCCATTCCCAAAATAATCAGCATATTTCTCAGCTCGGTTTCCATCTAAAGATAGCATGGAATTGATGTTAGCAATTGCCTGCATATTTGCCGGAGGATTCGCTACACCACTGGGAATATTCGGGACGCCAGGGGGCAGATTCTGCCCGAGGCGGGCCCGCATTTGAGTTATATTGGGCGCAGCGGACATCGGGGGATTCCCGGGAAGATTGCGAGCATCAATTACCTGAATGTTGGGAGCCAGTGTTGGAGCTTTGTTAGGATTAATCTGTTGGTTGATAATAAAATTTGGCTGGCTACTGGTAAAAATGGAAGTGCGATCGATATTCCCATTTGTCGGCAGGTTATTAATAATCGGGCGCGCAGACAACAGCTCCATATTATTCATCATTGGCACTGACAAACCTCTAGGAATAAGCTGTTGATTTATAGGAAAATTTGGCTGGATATTGGGTGCCAGAGCATTTTGCAGATTGTTACCCTGTTTCACAATTTGAGCGGCTAAATAGGGAGGAACCTGAATATTATTAGGAAGATAATTTAAATTACCCGTATTCGGTTGTGGGGACATCACAACATTAGTATTATTAGGAGTGACATTGAGATTTGCGGTATTAAGCTGTGGAGGCATATCGTCCTTATTGTCATTAACAGGCGGATTGGGATTGCTCGTATTAGTAGTTTGTGGAGCGCTGGCGCCATTATTAGTATTAGCAGCCGGATTGGGATTGTTGGTATTACTAGGTTGTGGAGATGTTTGAGCTGTCCCGCTGTTATTTTGTCTTAAATTATTAGGAGGGAGAGTTTGCGAGGCAGATCTGGTTAATTGAACGCTACCGTCACTATTAACAGCAACATCTGAAGCATTATTAACTTTTTCACCCTTACCTGTCAGCAATTCGGGAAGAGTTGCAGATGAGTTTTCGCTGGATGTATTGGGATTTTCCCCTTGAGAATTCAATGCTTGGCTGCTGACTTCTATACTGAGCAAATATCCTGGTTGGCTGATACGGACAACACTTGGGCTTGTTACTGAAAGGATGTTAATTGTACCTCCCAGTGCTGTAACTTGACCTGTATTTGTAACCCTGCCACCGAGTAAAGTTATATTTTCCCCTGGTTTTACCGCCAAGTTGCCGCGATTCACAATGCTGGCAGGTGTCACATCCGAAAATACAAAACTGCTGGGATTTCCTGTTAAATTCAGATAGTTGTTAGAACCGATCGCGTTCAAAAAATTATTGCCAAACCCCATGCTATTAGCAGTGGTAGCAGTAAAGGATGCGGGTACATTTAACTGAGAATTACTGCCAAAAATAATACCCGCTGGATTGATTAAAAACAAATTGGAATTGCCACCGCTAACTTGGATCGAGCCATTAATTATAGACGGTTCTCCGCCAACAACTCGCCCTAAAATATTTTGGATGTTAGGATTGGAAATAAAATTCGCTGTTTGATTTTTGTTCAAGCCAAACCGTTGGAAACTCTGGAAAAGATTAACCCCATCTCCCGATAGTTTACCACCGCTAATATCGATTCGATTTCCTTGAGGGACGATGGTAGTACCGGTGCCGTCATTCGCGGGGATAACCGATTGCCCGAAAGCAGCCGTTTCCCCGAGGAATAAGCAAAATGATAAAATTAAAAACAGCTTTTTTGCTTGACTTTTTGCTTGATTGTTGGCGATTTGGTACAGTAAAATCATTATCCAGAACCTTCCACTACTAAACAAACATTTCCGGGCATCCAGTCGCTGACTAATTTAGAGATTGTCTCGGCTAGATCGAAGTCTTGTTGTGTCAGCGCCTCTGCATCGTGAGTTGTGAGACTTATCGTGACGCGGTTGTAAGCAATAGCAATATCGGGATGGTGGCCAGCTTTTTCTGAGGGGGAAATCAGACAATTTACAAAACTGACAGCTTCGACAAAATTTTTAAATTCGTGGGTATATTTAATAGTTTTACCTTCTCTAGTCCAATTAGGCAAATTTTGCAAGCGCTGAGAAACTTCCTTTTCGCTTAAGGGTTTGAGTTTGCTATTTTCATAATTTTGTGCTACGAATTTAGAGGATATTGAGCGATAAGCGGGTGCAACCTGTTCGGCTGTTGGCGGGATTCTATCAGACGAAGCAAGAAGCAAGAAAGACGAAGCAAGAAGGAAGAGGCAAGAAGGAAGAGGCAAGAGGAAAGAAGGAATCAGGAAGTTTAGCAATGATTTTGTAATCGATGTCAGTGATTGAAGGAAGATGCAAGAAGCCAAAAAGACGAAGGAAGAGGTAATCAGGAATCAGGAAGTTCGGCAACGGATTTTGTAATCGATGTCAGTGATTGAAGGAAGATGCAAGAGGGAATAAGTAGGCTGCGTCGCTACAAGAATTCTGGCTATTTACAATTATGGCATAGCGGCGCACCTTACTAGGATACTCTCTCGGAAATGACGATCGCAACTAATGACTGCTGACTAATGACTAACAGACATCTTCAATAACTCTCAATATCTTTCCCCGCTTGGTTTCTGGCGGTTGGTGCTTTAAGGGATCGATCGCCAGAAACCAACGCTTCAATACTACAAACCGTTTTTTAAGTAACCGGACACAATTAATTGCACAATCAAAGGCCAGAAATTACTAATTTACAAGCTTGGCGAGCGATCGTAGTGTAATTAATTTTATCATTAATAAATAAAGGTACGTAGTTGGGCTTGAGCCTCCTTTATCTATACGTCTAAAGAGGGCTGAAGCCCAACTACGTACCTATCTCTCTCTCCCCATAATAAAACTACCATGCTTCGATCGGGGGATGCGAGGGGATCTCTTGAAATTTCTTATTCAAAGCGTATTGCAAAAACAATCTTAGTGAGAAAGGCAAGTCCGCATCCAAGAGAGGACTAAAGTCCTCACTACAAACCCAACTAATGTTTGTTTAAAAAATCTAATCCTAAAAAAATAGCTGCGATGCTTCCAGCTACACAAATTTCTCGATTGGTTATTTTCAACAAAACTTCTGAAATGGGTACTAAAACTACTTCAATATCTTCTGTAATATCCAATTTAATTTGGCTGGCAAGCTTGACATTTTTACCAAGGTATAAGTAAATAGAATTAGTGTCTTTTACGGGATTGTCGTATAAAACTGCTAGTTCCAAAATTTCTTCAGCAACATATCCGGTTTCTTCAGCCAGTTCTCGGGCGGCAGCAGCTTTGCCACTTTCTTCGGCAGGATTGAAACTCCCAGCCGGGAGTTCGAGTAAAATTTCGCCGACGCCATGCCTGTATTGACGCACACATACAAGTTCTTGCTGTTCTGTTACCGCAAATATTAGGGCGATATTGGGTCGGACATTAATAAAAAAGTCGTCGATAATTTGTCCGCTTGGCAATTCTATTTCATCTTGCCTGACTTGACACCACTTGTGGTTAAGCACCAAGCGCGATCGCAGTAATTTCCATTTAGTTAAATTTTTCATATTATTGAATTATTCATAAAACGCGCACGACTAATCCTTCTTCGGCTGCTTGTGGCGTACCTTACCCTAGTTGAAGGGTCAGGAAAAGAACAGAAGGATGAATGCGTATCTGCTGGCATCCGGCATCAGGCAGAAAGTGTTAATATCAAATCCGTTAACATCGTCCTGTATTTATCTCTCTCTTCCCTTTCTCTGTGTTCTCTGCGTTCTCTGCGGTTAAATCATTCCGATCCAACCGGAAACGATATAACTTCCAATTTTTCAATTACCCATTAATGCTAAAATTTCAGCGTTAAGCTACCCTTGCGGTTAGTTGTACTGCCGATCGCACCTATCCCGATCGCAAATCGCCCGCAACACCTCTACCAAAAAAAATTATCCTCAAAGCTAGTTAAAATCTCAACTTTTACACAGCCATGCAATACAAAAAATTACCACCGAAATTTTGGACAGACTTACACAAACTAACACCTAAGTGTCTGGTACCCTCATTTTTAGGCTCTGTGTCGATCGCCCTGAGCATAGCAGCAACCACCACAGTTGCGACACTCCAAATCGCACAGCAACCAGCCAATGCTTCTACAGTCACGAGTTGGCGGTTCGATCCAGCTACAAATCAGCTAGAAATTACTCTCCCAGAGGGCAAAACTCCCACCTATTCCCTACTCAACCCGTCTCAAATTGCTGTGGATTTGCCCAATACTCCGATCGCCGTTGATGCAACTCAACTATACCCGCAAGGCAATGTGCGTTCCGTGGCGATAATTCAACTGCCATCAGGAAACGCGAGAATTTTGGTAAATTTGGCTCCCGGAGTAGCTTTCAACGGTGAACAAATTAAATTTCAAAGAGTCGGGGTAGAAAATCGCTGGGTGTTGCGTCCCTCGATCGAGCCTGCTTCCTATCAAGCAACTCTCGAAACGCAAGCACCGCCTGCAATCCCAGTACCACCTAATCCGCAGTCAGCCGATTCTAACTCAACTCCTGCCAAAGCGTCTGTCCAACCTGCCTCGGCTGAGGTTATAACTTACGAGCAAAACTCTTCGGGGATGTCAACTCCAAACGACCAAATCCGACCGATAAATGTGCCTTTGGTCAGGGTTCCGGTTAACAGACGGCAGGGGGTAAGTTCTGCCCCTGTACGCCGTCCTGCTGCTTCCTGGGAGCGGATTATCGATTTTGGTCAACCGCTTCGCTAATACTCGCTTGGAGTCGATCGCACCTATGTTATTCGATCGTCCGATCCTCACAGTTAGAAATTTTGACCTTCACTGGGTGGAGCGATCGAACCCGGTTGGTTGAGGAACAGGTTTTTAGCGCCGTCGTTTTGGTAAATACAGTTAATGTCAGGTTGACCTTCCAGGGCGCCGGTGAAGCCAAAGGTGTTCATGCGATTTTTACACTCGCGCACTTGCTCTTGGTTGATCAGTTTTCTTTGTTCGAGAATTGCCCAGTTATTGGTTCGCAGGACGCATCCGGGACGCATACTCGGCTGGGAGATGTAGACGTTGAAGGGGTTAAGGGTGACGAAGAGGCGCATATCTGTCACCATTGCGCTGGCTCCAAACTGTACGCAAAGTTCGGGGTTCGGGGCGCTGCGATCGATAAATTCCCGGGATGCTACGTTTTGTGGGCTAATTGTAGCTGTGGAACTGAAGGCAATGCCGATCCCAATTCCCAGAATAAAAACGGCTGTTAAAATCCCTAGGGTGGCGGAATTGAGGAAAGAGGGTTTGCCAGACTGAGGTTGTCGTCGCGACGATCCGCCAAATGAGCCGGAGTCTTCATCTCCCCGGAATGGGTCGCCGAATCTGTCTCTGTCGTTGTAGGAGTTAGGTTTGCGTTTCATATAAAGTTCAGTCCGTTCTGGGGATTTAACAGTTGACACACCTCTGCCTAAAGGCGAGAGGATTCTTGCTTCAGTGGGATTCCGACGAATTTACCCTCGGCAAGCATCTTGACCGTATGCCCTACGGCTGCAAGTCCT
>NZ_JAEQCT010000187.1:0-5481 GCF_020738205.1 Microcoleus sp. PH2017_24_DOB_U_A | reverse complement strand
ATTATGGTAATTTATTTGCTTTCTATTATGCCATCAACTTAGTCAGACAGACAATTGTCTGAGTATTTATACTGATTGCAAAAGTGGGATGCTCCCGTTTGCAATCTATTGATAGAGAGAAAATGCTCCCGTTCAGGAGCGTTTAGCATTTGCTTGATTACTTCAATTCGCGTTAATTCGCTATCAAGATAGTTTGCTAAGTCAGCAGTTTCGCTAGCATAACGAATAACCATCCGCCCTTGTAAACTTTTAGGTAAGTTCGGTTGACCTTGAGCTAACAAAATAGATGGAGAATGACTCAAGTAGAATTGAACTGCACCCAGTACAAACATCACTTCAGGGTCAGCCGAACTAATGTCAGCAATAAAGGCATGGGCTTGTTCCATGTGGCAGCGGATATTTTCCAGGGTGCTGTCGCCATACTGCCTATCTTTTGCCGTCATTAATTGGCATCCCCAGCGATCTTCGACAACCTCGCGGAGGGTATTCAGCAATGAATAATAGTTGCTGTCATCTGGTAACATCGCAAAAAAGATGCGGTGTTTGAGTTCGTTAGTCTGGAAAGTTTGTAATCTTTTATCCCATATTTGAACTGCGGCTTGGTTAATTTCGGATAACTCCAGCCATTTGTCAAACAGCTTATCGAGACGTGTAGCTACACCTGAATTAGCCATCACATGATCATAGTATCTGTCAGTAACCACACCAACAACTCGCCTGCTGGGATAGTGATAAACAGAACCTCCGCTATGTCCTTTGCCCTTAATAGCTTCTGACAACTCAACACATTCATCGTCACGCCATCTAGAAATATGTCCCTTATAAACGCCAACCTCCTGGTTGTAAGACAAATTACTGGCTGGATAGCCAATTGTTACCACTTCATCACCGATATTTTTCTCGGCTGCATATCCCAATGGTAAATAGTGACTCGGCTGATGGTTGGCTTTGAGGATGGCTAAATCGTATTGGGCGAGGGATTTGTCAGGATCTAATTGGGCTGGGAACTTACCATCGTAAGGACTTTCCAGTGTAATGCTACCTGTCCCAGCACCAACGCAGTGGTAAGCAGTCAAAACATAGCCGTCGCGGGTAATGAAAAAACCAGTCCCTATAAATTCGCCGTTGACAAAAATTTTGAGGGTGGCATTCTTGATGTACTGCTCAATTCGTTTGAAGTCGGGCTTTGGCATGGCGCTCTGCTGCTGAATTTATCTCTGCTGATAGCTTATAGCGATTCAGGGGTGTAGTGCTAGACAGATACACGGATTTAGAGACGAGCATGGTTGTGTCCCTACTGTATTGTCAGCTATGGAGAATTTATATATCCATCAAGCAGCCCACCCAATCAGACAGGGTGGGTAAAAATGCTATGGAGTTTGACTTGTAGAAGATGGAGTTGCAGGATTAGGCTTGCGCTTCCAAGTGTATGTACACTTTAATGCTCCCTCTGGCATAATCTTGGCTACAGCACCAACGTTAGTACCTGCTTCAGTCTTGATGCCCAAATTAAATTCTACTGAAAACTGCTCAAGTTCGTAGCGATCGCTTGGCGACGGTTCTGGTAGGGAAGCCATCAAAACCTTTGCCAGTCCGGTAAGCGGAAGTTTCAGCACTTTACGAGCATTTACCTTTACTTGTTCACCAGTTTGGCGTAAAGTATCGCGGAAACCTGTCTTTTCTGTCGCTTCATCTCCTTGAATTAAACCGTTACTATCTGCCGTATCAATCAGAATTTCACCATCTTCGCCCAAGTCAATTACTATTTCTGCCATTAATTTACCTCTATTGGAAAGACGGATGGAGATTCTTAATGAACTAGGTTAACAAATTTCTACGATGACAGCGCTTTTCAAGTGAGTCAGGTACAGGTGTCGGCTAGGGACACGACACGGCGCATTGGTATAAAAAATCACCTCAAACTCTTGATAAATCTTGCTTTTGGCTGATTCTCGCTCTCCGGCGACGCCACGAGAGCGAGATCGTAATTCTTAGACAGCAGTCTGGCACTAGGTTTGAGCTTAAGTTGACATCTATGGCGGACACCGCCCGCCTTACCAAATTAACGCCTCTGCAACATCACCCCACGAATAGAATAATCCAAAAGCTCGATCGGGTGCATCAAAGTAACAGCCTTCCCCTGCAACTCCAAATGCTTCTTAATTTGCAAAGAACAACCAGGATTAGAAGAAGCAATCAACTCAGCCCCAGTATTCAGCAAATTCTCCACCTTTTGTACTCCCAAATCATCCGCAATTTCCGGCTGAAGCATATTGTAAACCCCCGCACTCCCGCAACACAAAGCAGCATCCACAGGTTCTTTCAACTTCACCCCAGGGATTTGTTGCAACAACTGGCGCGGCTGCAAACTAATCTTTTGTCCGTGCAACAAATGACACGCATCCTGATAAACAATCGTCAAATCTCCCTCAGTCAAAGGATTGAGTTTCGCCGTAATTCCCGCAGTTGCCAAAAATTCTTGTATGTCCTTCACATTAGCAGCAAAATTCTCAGCTTTCTCCCGATAATCCGGGTCATCTGCTAAAATGTGACCGTATTCTTTCAAAGTGTGGCCGCACCCAGCAGCATTGATAATTACACAATCAACGCCCGTATTTTCAAAGCTGTCAATCATTTGTCTCGCCAAGGATTTTGCCTGTTCCGCTTGTCCTTGATGTTCCGGCAAAGCAGCACAGCATCCTTGACTTTTCGGAATCACAACCTCGCAGCCATTAGCCGTCAAAACTCGCACCGTAGCTTCATTAACTGGCGAGAACAACAACCTCTGCACGCAGCCTAAAATCACCCCAACTCGATAGCGTTTCTCCCCTTGTGCGGGAATGACTTCTGGTAAATTATCCCGGAAAGAATCGACAGTAACTTTCGGCAAAATTGATTCCATCGCCGCCAAGCGAGGAAATACTTTTTTCAGCAAACCTGTTTGGCGAATTAGTTTTGGCAGTCCTAATTTTTGATAAAGAAACAGCGGTACCAGCAAAGGCCGCAATCTGTGAGGATAAGGAAAGAGATTAAAAATTAGAGTGCGAATTACATTGTCAGAAAAAGTGCGTTTTTGATTTCGGGTAACTTGGTGGCGAGTTGCGGAAATTAATTTGTCGTATTGAACTCCCGACGGACAAGTTGTGACGCAGGCTAAACAGCCCAAACAAGTATCGAAATGCTGCGATGTTGCTTCGTTTAAAGGTGCGTCGCCTTCGTTGATTGCATCCATTAAATAAATGCGGCCTCTGGGCGAATCCATTTCTTTGCCGAGTACCCGATAACTCGGACAAGTTGACAAGCAAAAACCGCAGTGCACGCAAGTATCGATCAATTTGGGATCTGGCGGATTGTTGGCGTCGAAACCCGGGATTTCGAGAGTTTTCAAGTGGGGGTTTTGTGCTAGGAAATTGCTTTCTTTAGCAGGTTTTAAGTCGTCGCTGGGAATTGTAGAATTTTCGGAAGTTTGCATAATATATTACCTAATTATTTTGGTTCGTAGTCAGGACTTTAGTCCTTTCAAATTGCCAGCCTAACTCCATCAAGCAAACAAAAACTTCTCTTCTCTTCTTTTCTCTTCCTTTGCGGTCTTTGCGCCTTCGCGGTTCGTTAAAAAACAAATCTGGTTCACAAATAGACATCTCCATAAAAACCAGTATTGAACAGGCAGGATGCCTGTTCCACAATAAATATGGTCGAGGTATAATGATTTAGACCGGGATTCAATAAAAACTGAACTCCTTACTGCAAACTTTAAACTAAATACCGCTGATAAAACGATCGCAATTTAAAATATTCTCCGGGTCAAACTCTTGCTTGATGCGACGCATTAGATCGATCGCACTTCCAGTATAGCCCCAAACATCTAACCCTTGCTTGATGTGGGCTGGCGCAGCCAAAACCGTCAGAAAACCGCCTTTAGCTTCGCACGCCCTGCGTACCTGCAACAGCGTTTCGGCTGTCGCAGTCTCAAACCGCAAAACTCCTAAACCGCTGCCCGCATGAATCAAAGCATCCTGTACCGGCAACTCGTTAATTGCCTTGACTGCTTCCGAGGGTCTGATGCCTATTTTGCAAATAATTGCTGAATTATTCCCAGAATTCCAGACTGTTTCTGGCAATCTTTGCCATAATTTATCCTCATCATTTTCGCCGCAGCTAGTGCCTTGCAATCCCAACTTTTCGCCAACTTCCAACAACCGGGCGGATTGTTGTTTAACGCTTTCGGCGATGCTTTGAAACCTCACTACCAATCCCGAACCTTTACCCAAACTCAGTTTTTCTACTAACTGTGGTGACAGCAAATCAACGGCTGTCGGTGTTAAAGCAGAAGATAATAAAATTTGAGCAGCTTCAGCTAAAGCATTAGTTTCTCCTGTCAGTATGACAGTTCCCGATGATTCCGGCAGCGGATAAACTCGGAATGTTACTTGACTGATGACGCCTAATGTGCCGTAGGAACCGGTCAACAGTTTCATTAAGTCGTAACCGGCGACATTTTTCACAACTCGACCTCCGGCTACAGCAATTTTACCGTCCGATCGCACAAACGTAATTCCCAACAACAAATCGCGCACGCCCCGGTAGCGGTGCCGCAGCGAACCAGTATCAGCAGTAGCGACAATCCCGCCCAAAGTTGCCTGTTGCGGATATGCTGGATCGATCGGCAAAAATTGACCTGCTTTACCTAAAATTTCCTGCAAATCGGCAAACTTCATGCCCGCCTCCGCAGTCACCGTTAAATCGCCCACAGCGTGTTCTACCAGCCGATTCAGGCGCGCCGTACTCACCACAACGATCCCCCCTGCATCAGGAGATCCCCCTAAATCCCCCTTAAAAAGGGGGACTTTGACAACATCTTGCTCCCCCCTTGTTAAGGGGGGCTGGGGGGGATCGGAGTCTAATTGGACTAAACCGCCCCAATCGAGTTTGCTGCCACTCCCTGTCGGCAAGAGTCCCCAGCGATTTCGCCCTGCACAAGCAATCACTGCGGCGAGTTCTTCCTGAGTATGGGGATAAACGGTACAGGCTATTGAAGTACCTGGGGCAACAGCTTTTTCTACCCGTTCTTGCCAAAAAGCCTCTATATCTTGCCGCAGACAAATGCCAGCAGTGCCGACAATACCCTCTAATTCTTGTGTGCTAACGTAATTTTCTGCCGAAATATTTTTCATGAAGGTTCTCAGACGCCCAGTAAACAAACAATCAAAACAGCCCCTCAAACCATTAAATATGAATACGAGCCGATATTCTAAACATAAACAAACAAATGTCTCAAAACCGACTTTCAGTAGGAATTACTGGTCTCAACGAAGTAATTGACGGCGGCCTGATTCCTCAGCGCTCTTATCTGGTACGCGGCAGCCCGGGTACTGGGAAGACTACCGCTCGTAAAAACCTGGACAAAGCTACCCAAAAGTAGTCAATGTTAGACATCTACGTTAGTAATTTTAGTCCACAGTCCTAAAACTACAGGAATAA